>CALHCK010000231.1 GCA_937936695.1 uncultured Polaribacter sp. | reverse complement strand
AGCAAAACAAAAAGGGTATAAAGTTTTTGTTTCTGATAAAGGTGAAATTGCACAAAAATATAAAGAAGTTCTTTTAAAAAATGAGTTAGATTTTGAAGAAAATACACATACAGAATCTATTGTTTTAAAAGCCGATATAGTAATGAAAAGCCCAGGGATACCCGATAAAGTGGCTTTAATTCAAAAAATAAAAAAACAAAACATTCCTGTGATTTCAGAAATAGAATTTGCAGCTCAATTTACAGCAGCAACTATTGTGGGTATTACGGGTTCTAACGGAAAAACAACTACTACAATGTTGTTGGCATATATTTTAAAAAATGCCAATTTAAATGTAGGTATGGCAGGTAATATAGGAGATAGTTTTGCGCAACAAGTAGCAGAAAAAAACTTTGAAAATTACGTGTTAGAGTTAAGTAGTTTTCAGTTAGATGGTGTAACAAAATTTAATAGCCATATTGCTATACTAACAAACATTACACCAGATCATTTAGATAGGTACGATTATAATTTTAACAATTATATCGAATCTAAATTTAAAATTGTAAAAAATCAACAGAATACAGATTACTTAATCTATGATGCAGATGATAAAGTAATTACAGAGTGGTTGGCTACAAACAAAATAAAATCAAAATTAATACCCTTTTCAGTAGAAAAAGAATTAGAGTTTGGAGGGTATTTAAAAGATAAAAATATTGTTATTAATATAAATAAAGACATTATTCATATGCCATTATCAAAGTTATCAGTTAAAGGAAAACACAATACAAAAAATGCAATGGCTGCAACTATGGCTGCGCAATTATTAAAAGTTAGAAAAGAAACTATTAAAGAAAGCTTAACTAGTTTTGAAGGAGCAGAACATCGTTTAGAAAATGTTGCCAAAATAAGAGGTGTAGAATATATTAATGATTCTAAAGCTACTAATGTAAATGCAACTTTTTATGCTTTAGAGTGTATGGATAAAGCATTGGTTTGGATTGTTGGCGGTGTAGATAAAGGGAATGATTATACAGATTTACTACCATTGGTAAGAGAGAAAGTAAAAGCAATTGTTTGTCTTGGTACAGATAATGATAAAATTAAAAATACTTTTGGTAATGTAGTAGATGTTATTATAGAAACCAAATCAGCAGAAGAAGCGGTGAAAGCATCATATAAAATAGCAGAAAAAGGCGAAGCTGTTTTATTATCACCTGCATGTGCTAGTTTTGATTTGTTTGAAAACTATGAAGATAGAGGAAGACAATTTAAAGTAGCAGTTAGAAATTTATAAAAAATAGTATAGCTATATAATTAATAATGAAAACCATTTTACAACATATAAAAGGAGATAGAACCATTTGGGCAATTGTAGCTGTTTTGGCAATATTTTCGTTTATGCCAGTGTATAGTGCAAGTACAAATTTGGTATATGTTGTAGGGTCTGGTTCTACTTTAGGGCATTTGGTAAAACATATTGTGCTTTTAATTATGGGGTTTGGTATTATTTATGGAGTACATAAAATACCTTACCGATATTTTTCTGGAGGAGCTGTAATAATGCTTCCTTTGGTAATTATTTTATTAGCATTTACACTTGCACAAGGAACCACGATTGGTGGGGCAAATGCAAGTAGATGGATTCGTATTGGAGGCGTAGGTTTTCAAACATCTACATTGGCAGGTTTGGTTTTAATGGTGTATGTAGCACGGTATTTGGCTAGAAATAAAGAAAATGCCATTAATTTTAAAGAAAGTTTGTGGCAATTATGGTTACCGGTAGGTTTGGTTTTGTTATTAATTTTACCAGCAAATTTTTCTACTACAGCAATTATTTTTTTAATGATTTTGGTAGTTTCTTTTATGGGAGGATATCCGATAAAATATATTGGAATAATTATTGGAGCAGGTATTTTGGCATTATCATTTTTTATTTTAATAGCAAAAGCTTTTCCAGATGCAATGCCTAATAGGGTGCAAACTTGGCAAAACAGAATAGAAAATTTTTCTGATGATGAGGGTAAAGAATCTTATCAGGTAGAAAAAGCAAAAATAGCAATAGCAACAGGTGGTACCGTAGGTGTTGGACCAGGTAAAAGTGTTCAAAAAAACTTTTTACCTCAATCTACATCAGATTTTATTTTTGCAATAATTGTAGAAGAGTATGGTTTAGTAGGTGGTTTTATAATTGTGTCAATTTATTTTCTGTTGCTATTTAGAATTTTTGTTGTGGTAAAAGCTACAACAACAGTTTTTGGAATTTTATTAGTGTTGGGTGTTGGTATGCCTATTATTTTTCAGGCAACTATAAATATGGCAGTTGCTACTAACTTGTTTCCTGTTACAGGGCAAACACTACCGTTAATAAGTAGTGGTGGTACTTCTATTTGGATGACCTGTTTTGCACTTGGTATGATTTTAAGTGTGAGTGCATCTACAGAAGAAACTGAAGAAGATATTTTAGATGATAACCCTTTAGATATTTTACATGAAACAGTCGATTAACATACTTGTTTCTGGAGGAGGTACCGGAGGGCATATCTATCCAGCTATTGCAATTGCAAACGAATTAAAGTTGCGTTATCCTGATGCAAATTTTTTATTTGTAGGTGCTAAAGATAAAATGGAAATGGAAAAAATTCCGCAGGCAGGATATGAAATAAAAGGGTTGTGGATTTCTGGAATTCAAAGAAAATTAACGATTTCTAATTTAATGTTTCCATTTAAACTAATCAGTAGTTTATGGAATGCGTCTAAAATTATTAGGCAATTTAAACCAGATGTAGCAATTGGTACTGGTGGTTTTGCAAGTGGCCCTACATTGATAATGGCAAATAGTAAAGGGATTCCTACTTTAATACAAGAGCAGAACTCTTACCCAGGAATAACAAATAAATTACTTGGTAAAAAGGCGCATAAAATCTGTGTTGCATACGATCATTTAGAGCGTTTTTTTCCATCAAATAAAATTATAAAAACAGGTAACCCTGTTAGGCAAGATTTATTATCTATTCATTCTAAAACAGAAGAAGGGCAAGCTTTTTTAAAGTTAGATAACTCCAAGAAAACTGTTTTAGTTTTAGGTGGTAGTTTAGGAGCTAGAAAAATTAATGAATTGGTAGCAAATAATTTATCATTTTTTAAAGACCAAGATATTCAGTTGGTTTGGCAATGTGGTAAATTATATTTTGATGAATATAAAAAACATAATAGTTTAAAAGGGGTGCAAGTTCATCAATTTTTAAATAGAATGGATTTAGCGTATGCTGCGGCAGATATTATTATTTCTAGAGCAGGGGCAAGTTCTGTATCAGAATTATGTATTGTTGGTAAGCCAGTTATTTTTATACCATCTCCTAATGTAACAGAAGATCATCAAACAAAAAATGCAAAATCAATAGCAAACCAACATGGTGCTATATTGTTAAAAGAAACAGATTTAAGTACGTTTCCTATTGTATTTGAAACATTATTAAAAGACAAAGGAAAACAAGAGCACTTGTCGGAAAATATAAAAGAATTAGCATTACCAGGAGCTACAACAGCTATTGTTAATGAGGTAGAGAAATTATTAAAAAAGTGAATTTAAATACTATACATAACGTTTATTTTATAGGTATTGGTGGTATAGGCATGAGTGCCATTGCACGCTATTTTGCTGTAAATGGTAAGCAGGTAGCTGGTTATGATAAAACTCCGTCTTTGGTTACACAAAAATTAGAAGACTTAGGAGTGAAAATTCATTTTAATGATTCTGTAGATCTTATACCTCTTGCTTTTTTAAATAAAGAAACAACTTTGGTAGTTTACACGCCTGCTATTCCTAAAAACCATATTGGTTTTAATTATTTTTTAAATAATAATTTTAAAATTTTAAAAAGAGCAGAAATTTTAGGTAAGATTACAGAAACAACGTTTTGTTTGGCTGTTGCAGGTACACATGGTAAAACAACTACTTCTTCTATTTTAGGACATATTATGGCTGCCTCTAAAGCAACTTCTTTTTTAGGTGGTATTGCAGAAAATTATAATTCTAATTTAATTTTAGGAGAAGATAAAATTAGTGTGGTAGAAGCAGATGAATTTGATAGATCTTTTTTGCAATTAAGCCCTAATATCGCCTGTGTAACTTCTATGGATGCAGACCATTTAGATATTTACGGAGAAGCCGCAGCTTTAGAAGAGTCTTTTGTAGAATTTGCAAATAAAGTCTCAGATACTTTAATTGTTGCAAAAGGCTTGCCTTTACAAGGATTAACATATGCGGTAAATGAAAATGCAGATTACCAAGCTTACAATTTAAAAATAGAAAGTGGTAAGTATATTTTTGATGTAAAAACACCTTCTGATGAAATTAAAAATATTGAATTTTATTTACCAGGGAAGCATAATGTAATGAATGCCTTGGCTGCCTTGGCAATTGCAGATGTTTATGGTGTTTCTTTAGAAGAAATTAAGCAACGTTTGTCTACTTTTAAAGGAGTAAAACGTAGATTTTCTTATAAGATTAAAACAAATGATTTGGTTTTAATAGATGATTACGCACATCATCCTACAGAAATAAATGCTGTTGAAGCCTCAGTAAGAGAAATGTACCCTAATGAAAAAGTAATGGTAATTTTTCAGCCACATTTATTTTCAAGAACTAGAGATTTTATAGGTGATTTTGCATCTGCTTTATCTAAATTTGACGAAATTTTGTTGTTAGATATTTATCCAGCAAGAGAGCTACCAATTCCGGGAGTAAATTCTGATTGGTTATTAGAAAAAATAGAAAATAAACGTAAAAAATTAGTAGAAAAAGAAGTATTAATAAAAGAAATAAAACAATCTACAGCAAAAGTAGTTTTAATGTTAGGTGCAGGAGATATTGGGGTAATGGTAGATAATGTTACAGAAGAATTTTTAAAAACTGAAATAAATGATTTTTAGAAAGTTTTCTAAATACATAATTTTTCTATTTTTGTTGGGATTATCGGTTTTTCTGTATAGTTTTTCATCAAAAAGAAATTCTAAAAAGGTTGTTGATAAAGTTGTTGTAGAGTTTGAGGCAGGGGCAAATAATTTTTTAACGCATGCCATGGTTAATAAAATATTAACAGAAGATGGTACAGAGATAAAAAATCAGAAAAAAGGAGTACTAAATGTATTTAATTTAGAAAATACGGTAATTAAAAATCCGTATGTAGAAAATGCAGCAGTATTTTTAAGTGTTACAGGAACCTTAAAAACCATTATAAGACAACGTACAGCGGTAGCAAGAATAATGGGTGATAATAGTTCTTACTATATTGACAAAGAGGGAGTAATGATTCCGTTGTCTGGAAACTATACACCAAGAGTTTTGTTAATTTCTGGTGTTAAAAACAAAATAAATGTTAAAGAAATGTTATCTTTAGTCGCTTATATTACAAAGGATAATTTTCTAAAGAAAGAAATTGTTGGAATAGAAAAATTAGAAGATAATAATTATCAATTTTCTGTAAGAAGCGGAAATTATAAAATAGAATTTGGAAAATTATCTGAAATAGATGTAAAGTTTAAAAAACTTAAAGCCTTTTACAATAAAGCTTTTGTAGATAAAACAATAAAGAATTACAAAAAGATTAATTTAAAATATCACAACCAGGTTGTGTGTACAAAATAAATCAAAATGGAAAACAATAAAATAGCTGTTGGTTTAGATATTGGTACAACTAAAATTGTTGCCATGATTGGTCGTAAAAATGAATACGACAAGATAGAGGTTGTTGGTATTGGAAAAGCAAAAAGTTTAGGTGTAAAAAGAGGAGTTGTAAGTAATATAACACAAACAATACAATCTATTCAGCAAGCTGTAGATGAGGCAGAGAGTGTTTCTGGAGTTAAAATAGAAGAAGTTGTTGTTGGTATTGCGGGGCAACACATACGTAGCTTACATCATTCAGATTATATTACAAGAAGCACATCTGACGAGGTAATAGAAGATGCAGATATAGATGATTTAGTAAATCAAGTTCATAAATTGGTAATGTTACCAGGAGAAGAAATTATTCATGTGTTACCACAAGAGTTTAAAGTAGATTCTCAGGCAGATATTAAAGAGCCAATAGGTATGTATGGTGGGCGTTTAGAAGCCAACTTTCATGTAGTGGTTGGTCAAGTATCATCTATTAGAAATATTGGTAGATGTGTAAAAAGTGCAGGTTTAGGTTTAAATGAAATAACATTAGAACCTTTAGCTTCTGCATCAGCAGTTTTAAGTCAAGAAGAAAAAGAAGCAGGTGTAGCGTTAATTGATATAGGTGGTGGAACAACTGATTTGGCTATTTTTAAAGATGGAATTATACGTCATACAGCAGTAATTCCGTTTGGAGGTAATGTAATAACAGAAGATATTAAAGAAGGTTGTTCTATTATAGAAAAGCAAGCCGAATTATTAAAAACTAAATTTGGTTCTGCATGGCCAGGAGAAAATAAAGAAACAGAAATTGTTTCTATACCAGGGTTAAGAGGTAGAGAACCTAAAGAAATTACGTTAAAAAATCTATCTAAAATTATACATGCACGAGTTCAAGAAATTATTGAACATGTGTATTTAGAAATTAAAAATTACGGACACGAAACTGCAAAAGGAAAATTAATTGCGGGTATTGTATTAACAGGAGGTGGTTCTCAGTTAAAACATCTTAGGCAGTTAGTAGAATATATAACTGGTATGGATGCAAGAATAGGGTATCCTAACGAGCATTTAGCAGGAGATTCTGACGAAGCTTTATCTAGTCCTTCATATGCAACTGCTGTAGGTTTGTTAATGAAAGGGTTAGAAATTGAAGAAGGAAAAGAGGAAGTTGAAGAAGAAGAAATTGTAGAAGAAATTGTTACAAATGTAGTTGAACAACATGAAGAAATAGAAGAGGTTGTAGAAGAAGTTCAACCAGTAGTAAAAGAAAAATCAAAACCAAAAAAGAAGTCGTTTTTTGAAAAGTTTGCAGAAGGTTTAAAAGACTTTCTAGACAACGCAGAATAAAATATCTAACAACTATTTAAATACGTAAAAGTTATTATGAGCGCAGAATTTGATAACATTTTATTTGACATGCCCAAAACCCAATCTAATACCATAAAGGTTATTGGAGTAGGTGGTGGGGGTAGCAACGCAGTAAACCACATGTTTACAGAACAAATTAAAGGGGTAGATTTTGTAATCTGTAATACAGATTCGCAAGCATTAGAAAATAGCCCTATTCCTAATAAAATACAATTAGGAGCTAATTTAACATCTGGTTTAGGTGCTGGAGCAAATCCAGAAATTGGAGCTCAAGCAGCTAAAGAAAGCATGCAAGAAATTCAGCAAATGTTAAATACCCAAACAAAAATGGTATTTATTACAGCTGGTATGGGTGGTGGTACTGGTACTGGTGCTGCACCAATTATTGCAAAAATAGCAAAAGACATGGATATCCTAACTGTGGGTATAGTAACAATGCCTTTTGCGTTCGAAGGAAAAAGACGTACTAAACAAGCTCAATTAGGAATCGATCAACTGCGCCAGAATGTAGATTCTTTAATTGTTATCAATAATAATAAATTACGTGAAGTGTATGGAAATCTTGGTTTTAAAGCAGGGTTTTCTAAAGCAGATGAAGTGTTGTCTACGGCATCTAGAGGTATTGCAGAGGTAATTACACATCACTACAAACAAAATATAGATTTACACGATGCTAAAACAGTACTTTCTAATAGTGGTACTGCCATTATGGGATCTGCAAAAGAAGAAGGTACAAGTAGAGCTAAAAATGCAATTGTAAAAGCATTAGATTCTCCATTATTAAACGATAATAAAATTACTGGAGCTAAAAACGTATTGTTATTAATTGTTTCTGGAACTAATGAGGTTACCTTAGATGAAATAGGAGAAATTAATGACTATATACAAGATGAAGCGGGTTACGATGCCAATATTATTATGGGTATTGGAGAAGATGAAAATTTAGGAGACGCTATTGCTGTAACAATTGTTGCAACTGGTTTTGCAGCAGACCAACAGAGTACAATAACTAATACAGAAGTTAAGAAAATTGTACATACATTAGAGAGTGAACAAAAGGCTACGTATAATTTTGGAGACCAACAAATTACAAAATCTTCTGCTTTAGATCAACCTTTAACAAACAGTACTCCGCAAAAAGTAATACATGTTTTAGAAGATACTGAACCAGTACAACCTAAAATAGATACTAACAGCCCACCAAATACTCCGCAGAATACAGTTAACACTTTTGAGAATGTTAATGTAGAACCAATTTCTGTTGACGATTTTGTAATTACTGATGTTACACCAAAAAAAGAAGTTGTAGAGAAACCAAAAGAAATTCAGACAGATTTATTGTTTGACCTTCCTTTAAATACTACAGAACAGAATACTATAAACACTCCTGTTGCTGAAACAACACCAAATACGCCTGTAACAAATGTTAATGATTTACAGGTACATGGTGCAGAAGAGATTGTTTTTGAGAAGAAACAACCAGTAATAGAAAAAAGGTATGTTTTAGAAGATTTTGATGTGCAACCTACTATAGGAAAGAGTTCTGTAATTGCTGCTGAAAAGAAAGCTACTGATGATGAGGTGCAGTTTGAATTAAAAACTAAGAGAACTCAAGCAGAGGTTAATGATATTGAAACTAGTAGTGAAGAAGTTTCTCCATTAGATTTAACAATTAGCGAGTTGCAAAAGCGTGCAGAAGAAAGACGTAGAAAAATGAAAGGTTTTAACTATAAGTTTAATGACCAAATGAACAAGAATATAGATGAAATAGAGCGTCAGCCAGCATACAAACGTTTGGGGGTAAATTTAGATACTAATGCGCCTTTAAGTACTACCAAAACGTCTATTAATAAAGATAATGATAGTCTTGGTTTAAATTCTAACAATTCTTTTTTACATGATAATGTAGATTAGTAGTTTATACAACTTTTATAACTATAAGAGCCACACTTTTTTATAAGTGTGGCTTTCTGTTTTAGGCCACCAATTTTATTAATCTTTTTAAATAAAACAGTTAGTCTATACTTTTTGGTATGTCGGCTGTCCTCAAGTTTTTTTTGTGCTTAAAAGAATATCTTTAAGTAAAATTCTGAATAAAATGAAAAAAACAAGATACTTTTTTAAGCTGATAGCAGTAACTTTTTATAGCATAATAGTAAGTGTATCTATAAATGCACAAAATGAACCTTTTAATTGTGATTACAACGCATATTTATTTCAAAAAAATGATGTTTATGCATTAGACTTAGCATCGGGGAGTTCTTACCTTGTTTCAGAGAATGTAACAGAAGGTAATATTAATGCTACCGGATATAATCCTTCTGATGGATATATTTGGGGTTCTTTAACGTCTCCAGAAAAAACAATTGTAAGAATTGGTAAAAACTTTGAAGTGCAGACTTTTTTTATTGAAGAACTGCCAACTTCTAATAGGTACGTAGGAGATGTAAGTACAGACGGAATTTATTATTTAAAAGGAGGAGGAACTACTTTTTATAAAATTGATGTAAATCCAAGTTCAGAAAATTATAGTAAATATGTAAGTAATAACGAGTTATCTAAAAATATAAATATTCACGACTGGGCATTTAATGCGGTAGATGGTAATTTGTATACTGTTGAAAAAAGTACCAATCATTTGTACAGAATAAACGCTGCTACTAGCGAGGTAATAGATTTAGGAGAAGTACCTATTTTATCGGGTTTAAATTATACATACGGAGCTGTTTATTTTGATG
>CALHCK010000230.1 GCA_937936695.1 uncultured Polaribacter sp. | reverse complement strand
CCCATTTTAGAGTCTCCCATTTCTCCTTCAATTTCAGATTTAGGAGTTAATGCTGCAACAGAGTCAATAACCAGAATATCTATTGCACCAGATCTAATTAAATTATCTGCAATTTCTAAAGCTTGTTCTCCATGGTCTGGTTGAGAAATGATTAAATTATCTATGTCTACCCCTAAGTTTTCTGCATAATATTTATCAAAAGCGTGTTCTGCATCAATAAAAGCAGCAATACCACCCGCTTTTTGTGCTTCTGCAATTGCATGAATAGTTAAGGTAGTTTTACCAGAAGATTCTGGACCATAAATTTCTATAACTCTACCTCTAGGGTATCCTCCAACGCCTAAAGCTAAATCTAAACCTAAAGAACCCGATGAAATAGCATCTATATCTTCTGTTACTACATCTCCTAATTTCATTACAGAACCTTTTCCGTAAGCTTTATCTAGTTTATCTAGAGTGAGTTGCAATGCTTTTAGTTTTGCTTGTTTTTCTTTATCTGCTGCCATAAAATGTCTTGAAAATGTGTTTTTAAAGAGTCACAAGTTACAAAAAACAACTTTTAAATTCCTAAATTATTTGTCTGCATTTTTGTGCTATTTTTGTAGTAAAAATAAATCAATGAATTCTAGTATTTTTTTAAAAAATAATAGCTGCTCTATAGAAATAGAAGATGGAGAATTAATAAGTTTTCTAAAAGAAAATAAAGAGTATATTCATCAAAAAGGAAATAAGGGATGGCGTAATTCTGATGATGAAATGTTTCCTGTTATTGGTCCTACGGCTAAAAATAATTTTAGGGTACATACCGCAAAAGGAGATGCAATACAAGATCAGCATGGGGTATTAAGAGAATTAACTTACGAGCTTGTTTCTGCTAATGAAAAGAGTGTTTGTTTTATCAAAAAATATAAAAAAAATACAGCGGTAAAAAATAGTAAGTTTCCCAAAAAGTCTTTAGAAGAAAAATTGTTTTGGCCTTATGATTTCGTATTTGAAAAGAATTTTACATTAAAAGAAGATTGTTTAAAAATAGAATTTATTATTAATTCTGAAGAAGGTATGCCTTTTATGTTAGGGTATCATCCTGCATTTATGCTATCTAGCACGGGTAAAGAAGTTTTAATGGCTAATGATAAAGAAATATCGTTATCAGAAATATATAAGGCAGGCTCTAATGCTTTTCCTGTTTTAAATACAGATGCTGTTATTTTAAAAAATATTGACAGAAATAATGTTGAAATATCTACCGAAGGTTTTTCTAATTTTATGCTTTGGACAGAGGTTGATAATATGCTTTGTATAGAGCCAATTACTCAGTATACTTCTTACACAGATCAGAAGTTTTCTGAAAAAAACATGCTTTTATCTAAAGGGAAAAATGTGTTTACAGTAACTATTAAAATTTTATAAATTGATAGAAAATCATCGTCATTTTATACTTCATAAACCCTATGGTTACTTGTCTCAGTTTGTAAATAATCAAACAAAAAGAAAGAAAAAGTTATTAGGAGAATTGTATGATTTTCCGAAAGAAACAATGGCAATTGGTCGGTTAGATTTTTCATCTGAAGGATTACTTTTATTAACTACAGACGGAAAAGTATCGCACGAAATTAGAAGTAGTAAATACGAAAAAGAATATTTTGTTCAGGTAGATGGTGTTATTACTCAAGAGGCTGTAGAAAAATTGAAAGAGGGAGTAGAAATTGGTTTTGAAGGCAAAAAGTATAAGACAAAACCAGGAAAAGCTTTTTTAATTGATGATCCTAAATTTCCGTTGCGAAGTCAAAAAATAAGAGACGATAGACACGGACCTACAAGTTGGGTTTCTGTAATTATTAGAGAGGGTAAGTTTAGGCAGGTTAGAAAAATGACTGCCGCAGTTGGTTTTCCTACGTTACGTCTAATAAGGGTAAGAATAGGTACGTTACAATTAGATAATTTAGTAATTGGAGAAGTAAAAGAAGTAGATTCTTTTAAGGTTTAAATTTGTAAACAACTACTATTTTAGATTTGTTATTAATTTAAAATAGTAGTTGCCAAGTTTAAAAATGTTTAAATAAATTTAAGTTTAGAAAACGATTTATTTAAAATAGCTGCATCATCTACGGCTAACCATTTGTCTAAAATAGTAGCATAAATTTCTCTAAAGTCTATTTCGTATTTTAGATTTCCATTTTTATCTAAATCACCTAAATTAGGTAAGTTGTTGTATAAACCTTGTTGTTTTAAGTTTTTACCAATTACAAAAACATTATTTGCAGTTCCGTGGTCTGTACCATTAGATTTGTTTTGTTTTACACGTCGTCCAAACTCAGAAAAAGTAAGTATTAAAACATCGTCTAATTGATTGTTTTTTTGTAAATCATCTACAAAAACAGCAATACTGTCTGCATATAGTTTTAATAGTTTTTCTTGAGTTGCTGCCTGATTTGCATGAGTATCAAAACCGCTTAAACCTGCATAAAAAACCTGAGTTTCTAAACCCGAATTTATAAACTGAGCAATGTTTTTTAATTGTTTACCAAAAATATTTTTTGGATATTCTGCTGAGGTGCTTTTAGTGTTGCTTTTTTCGTGAATATATTTTGCAGAAGACTTTGCATCTATCATTGTGTTGTATAGGTATCCTAAGTTATGATCACTCAAATGTGCATCGTTATAGTTTGTTGCTACATTGTTAAAAAAAGGCTCTTTTAAGTACCTGTAAAGTAATTTAGGATCTGTAATTGCAAGTCCGTTTTGAGTTTTTCCTTTTAGCATTAAAGACAAACTTTCGTCTACCTCAATGGCTTTGTAAGGATTTGCTTTGGTAACATCTAAATAACGACCTACCCAACCGTTTTGTAAATATTCGTTGCTGCTACTTGCGGTTTGCCAAATATCTGTAGATCTAAAATGAGATAAATTAGGATTAGGATATCCTACGTTATTAATAATACTAACAAAACCTTTATCGTATAAACTTTTTAAAGGTTGCAAGCTTTTATGTAAACCAACTTCATCAGAAATTTTAAGTAGTTGGTTTTGTTTTAAAGCAATGTTATTTCTTTTTTGATAGTAAATGTCGTTATTAAAAGGTACTACTGTGTTTAAGCCATCATTACCACCTTTTAACTGAATAATTACTACTTTTTTATTGCTAAATGTTTTGTTAGGAATGTTTTCGAATGCTTTTAAGAATTGAGGTACAAAAAACATTCCAGAAGCAAAAGTTGATTGTTTTAAAAAATCTCTACGTTTCATAATTAGTGTTTTTATCTAGTTTAAATGAGAGCGATTAGCAAAGTTGGTATTCTGGTAAACTCATTAATTGTATCACAAAATCTTTTTTAGACAGATGTGTGTTTTTAGCTAATAATTCTTTAGCACCTGTGTTTATTTTAGAAGTAATAATTTGGTTAATTAATGTTGTGTTATTGTGTTGTTTATAGTTTTTGTTAAAAGCATTCCAGTTTGTGGTAACTTTTATAAATGTTTTTCTACGTAACTTATTTTCGCTAAAATCTGTTAATATTGCTTCTTCATCTCCTTTTTCTGAATATGTGATTTCTGCATTATTTAGTAATACTGAAGCTAAACGTAAGCGAGTTACAATGGTGTTGCTGTCAATCCAATTTCGTCCTGTTTTCCAGCCAGCAACGTTAGGAGGTTTTATTAATATTTGTCCTAGTAATCTTTGTATTAGATAAATTTGTTTTGTCTTAATAAAAGTATAGGGTACCACCGTATTAATGCCAACAAGAAACTCTATTGGCGACTTTATTTTTGTACCAATATTAGCATCATCATAAAACCAATCAGAAGTTAATACAAAGCGCATAAGTTTTTCTATGTTGTAATTTTTGTAGAAAACATTTACCATTTTATTTATATGATTTTGGTTAATGTTTTCATTTACAAAATAGGTGTATATTTTTTCTGAAATAAATTTAGCACACTGTTTTTTTTCTAAGATGATGTCTATAATGTCATCTCCATTAAAATTACCAGTTTTGCCAAAAAAGCTTTTATTATACTCGTCATGTTGTCTTTTTTTTAGGATAAACTCCCCTTCAAAGTTATGACTGTATCCTGTAAAAGCTCTTGCGGCTTCTTTAATATCTGTTTCTGTGTATTGATCTTGTCCTAGTGTAAAAAGTTCCATTAATTCT
>CALHCK010000229.1 GCA_937936695.1 uncultured Polaribacter sp. | reverse complement strand
GAACTAGAAAAAGAGCGTTTTGAAGGAGCTTTACGTCGTAAACAATTAAGTTTACTTTTAGCTGGTAAAATTAAACCTAATGACGCTACAGAATTAAAAGCGCTGTTTGATTAAACTATTTTTTTTATGGAATTTGAAATTAGTAATTATAAAATAATACTTTCTGTTGCCATTGTATTAATTGCAATTTTTACACGTTTTGTTATTTCTAATTCGCTAAAAAAAATTCAGCAACAATTTGGGTTTCATAAAGCAAGAATTATTATTATTAACAAAATAATAACCATACTTATTTACATTACAGTAATTGTGTTTGTTTTGTTTTTATGGGGTGTAAATGAAAAACAATTACTGCTTGCCATATCTTCTTTTTTAACCATTTTAGGTATTGCCTTTTTTGCTCAATGGTCTATACTTTCTAATATTACTGCTGGTATTATTTTATATATTAATTACCCTGTAAAAATTGGAGATACTATTACCATCTTAGAAAAAGATAATAATATTACAGGTGAAATTTTAAATATTGGTGCATTTTTTATCACCTTAAAAACAAAAGACGCTAATTTAATTACACTGCCAAATGCAGTGATTCTTCAAAAAAACATTCAATACAAACCTAGATTGTAATCAATAGTTGTTATCGTTTTAAAATCCATGAAGAAGGATTTAAACGTGTAGTATTTTTAAACAATACAAATACCAACTTTGTTTTTTGAGACACTTTATCTGTGTAAATACGACCTATTTTTTGACCTGTTGTAATAATATCTTCTTTTTTAACATAGGTGTTTTCTAAATTATTATAAGAAGAAATGTAATTACCGTGTTGTACTAAAATATTTTTTAACCCTGCAGAATTTACAAGCACATTTAACACTTTTCCGTTAAAAATAGCCTCCGCATCACTACCTCTACTTGTTACAATATGTAACCCTGTTCCGTTTATAGTAATTCCAGGAAAAGTGGGATGACTTTGTTTACCAAACTTTCTAACAACCAAACCTTCTCTTACAGGCCAAGGTAACTTCCCTTTATTTAATTCAAATTTTAAGGCTAATGCTTTGGCTTCTGGACTTAAAATAAACTCATTTTTCTTTGCTTTTCCAGCTCCTGCTTTTGCCCTGGCTGCTCTATTAGCTCTTGCTATTTCTTCTCTAATTATTTTATCTATTTTAGCTACAATTCTTTTTTCTTTGCTAATTTTATTTTTTAGAGACTTTTTATATTTATACTCTCTTCTCTTTATTTTAGTTAATAACGTTTCTTGTTTCTTTTTATCTAATTCTATAGCTTCTTGTTGATTTTTTTCTGCTAAAATTAATTTGTTTTTTATTTCTTTTTGATGCAATAAAGAGTCTTTTAAACTTTCTACAACTTCCGCTTGCCCAATAATAGCTTCTCCTTGTTTTTTTCTAAAAGAAGCGTATTGCTTTATGTACTCTAAACGTTTATAAGCTTGGTAAAAATTCCTAGAAGAAAGCACAAACAACAATCTACTTTGTTTAGATCTGCTTTTGTAAGACTTTAAAATCATATTCGCATAATCTTCTTTAAGCTTTGCTAATTTTTCTTTTAGCTTATCTAATGCAATCTGATTATTTTTAATGTCTTTAGAAAGCATAGTTGCCTCTACATTTATTGCATCAACTAGCTGTTTTCTTA
Organism: uncultured Polaribacter sp.; assembly: GCA_937936695.1. GTDB lineage: Bacteria > Bacteroidota > Bacteroidia > Flavobacteriales > Flavobacteriaceae > Polaribacter. The sequence continues at coordinate 6,876 of CALHCK010000229.1, read as the reverse complement.
CCTCTATTTTTTTATTAAGATCTTTTAAATCTTCTAATGTATTTTTTTCTTTTTTCTTTTCATTAAATAGTAATTTGTTTACTTGTTCAATTTCTTTCTTAAGTTTTTTTCTTTGTGATTCTAACTCCTTTCGAGTTTGTGCTGTTACAGACAATACTCCAAAAAGTAGCACAATAATTGTTATGTAAATTTTATTGAACACTATAAACTTAATTTTTTATATCCTGACGGAATTTTAAAAGGTGTTTCTATTTCTTCATCAAAAACTACAGATTTCACTAAAAAATCTATCATAGTAAACTTACCAGGTTGCCTTGCCTTTATATTAATTTCTGTTGGATACATTTCTCCCGAAAACTCTTTGTAATTAGGATACAAAATATCTAATCTTTTATTTTTAGAAGCATCTACAATAGATTGCTGGTTTAATTTAAAATGTTTAGGATTAATTGTGTAAAAAACATTAAACAAAGCAGCTTGTTTTTCTGGTGATAAAACATAAGCTTTTTCTTTAATAATTACTTCTTGTTTTTCTTCTTTTACATTTTGTAAAGATTGACCTAATAATAAATTTTGCAGTTGTTTAAAATTAATATCTGTGCCTAAAACTTCTTTTAACATAGAAAAATCTCCTTCGAAATAATTTTTAGCAAAAGGAGAATAATAACTTACTTTAGTTGGTGTTATTTTTGCTTTAAAAACAGTAATAAATTTTGTTCCTTTTAACCAAATTACCTCATCTTTTTTTATTCTTAAACTAACTCCTATACTTTGTTTTAATTTTCCATTATTAAAATTAGCTTTTAATTTAGCGGCTACAGTTTTTTTGTTAAAATTAGCTGCAACATGTTTTTTTGCAACTTTTTTAGCAGACAGTTCTTTTATTATTCCATTTTCCATTATGTGCTTATTTGTTTTACATGCGGTAAAAACAAATACAAAGACTGTCAAATATTTTATAAACTTCATGTTTATTATTTCATTTTTTTCCATTTATCGGTAACCTTTTTTGCTTCTTTTAAGTTACCTAAACCATTGTAAGACTTTGCCATTTCTTTGTAAAAATCTACCTCCATTTTCTCTTCTATTACAAAATCAATACCATTTTTTAAGCTTGTTAAAGCTTTGTCGTATTCTTTTTGGCTATTAAGTACTGTACCTTTTACTAAATACACATAAGGTTGCGCAGGAAAAAGCGTTATCCCTTCTTCACTATACTTTAATAATGCTGCTGTATTTTCTTTTTCTAAAATTAAAATCTTTTTTAAAATAGCATACGTTTTTTCTGTTTTAAATTTTTCTTTTAAATCAGTAACAGACGCTTCTTTTGTACTATTATTGGTTTTAGTACTTTTTTTTGTGTTCTTTTTAACTAGAGAACTTTTAATATTTTTAAGCACATAAGAAAGAGATTGTCTTTTTTCTATTTCATTAATTAATAATGATGCTTTCTTGTAATTTTTGTTTTGCAAATACAATCTTACTAAATAACTTTTCTCTTTAATATTGTTTACAGCTAGTTTTTGCTGAATTTTTATTGCATCTGTAAAGTTTAAATTTTTAACATGAATCTTAACCAAGTGTTTTTGCATCCAAATATTATCAGGATCTTTACGTAATGCTTTTTCAATGTAGTTTTTAGCTAATAATAAATTAGAAAGGTGAAAATAATTTTTAGAAAACTCAAAAAAGACGGCTTCATTATCTGCTAAAACCTGGTTACAACTTTCTAAACTTTCTATAGATTTTTGATAATTACCTATAGATTTTTGCGTAATTGCATTAAAAAAATGCCCTTGAAACTCTAAGTCTTTTTCTTCTGTTAAAGCTATAGGTTCTGAGTTATTTTGCGCAGAAATACAAAAAGAACAACCTATAAAAAAAGAAAAGAGAATAAACTTGCTAACGCAAATTTTTCTCTTCTCTTTAAAATTATTTTTAGTTAACATTTATGTTAATTCTGTATAATCTCCAATGCTAACAGACGTATACTTACCATTGTAAGTTGCATGATTACCAATCATTGCATTATCTAAATTTGCATTTAAAATAGTTACGTTGGTTTGAATAAGTGAATTTACAATAGTAGAATCTTCTACAACACTATTTGCTCCTATAGAAACATAAGGACCAATTTTAGTGTTTTTAAGCACTACATTTTCGCCAACAAAACAAGGTTGAATTATTTCTGAATTCTCTAAAACTACATCGCTAGCCACTAAATTATTTCCAGCTTCTTTTTCAAAACCTAAAACTTGTTTGTTTGTATCTACTGTTGGATCTTTTTTACCACAGTCCATCCAAGCATCTACAGTACCTGGTACAAATTTAGCTCCTTGTTGTTTTAAAGATTCTAAAACATTAGTAAGTTGGTATTCTCCGTGCTCTTTTAAATCATTATCAATTAAATATTTAATTTCTTCACGAACCTTGTCTCCATCCTTAAAATAATAAATTCCAATAATTGCCAAATCAGAAACAAAATCTTTTGGTTTTTCTACAAAATCAGTAATAAAACCATCTTTTAATTTTACCACTCCAAACGCACTAGGATCTTCAACCTTTTTTACCCAAATAGCTCCATCTGCAGCTGCATCTAAAGTAAAATCTGCTTTAAATAAAGTATCTGCAAAAGCTACAACACACGGACCGCTTAAAGAAGCTTTAGCGCAATAAATAGCATGAGCTGTACCTAAAGCTTCTTCTTGTACATACACAGAACCTTTTGCCCCTAACTCTTCTGCTATTTTAATTAATTTATCTGATGTATTTGCCGGAAACCCTTTTGCCGCAGGCCCAATAATAAAAGCAATTTCTTCTATTTTTTGATTAACAACAGAAGTAATATCTTCTACTAAACGTTGTACAATTGGTTTTCCTGCAATTACGGTTAAAGGCTTAGGAACAGTTAGTGTATGAGGTCTTAAACGAGACCCTATTCCTGCCATTGGTACTATTATTTTCATTTGTATTGTATATCGTGTATTATAAACCGCAATATAGTATTAATTAAAAGATTCTAAAAATTTTGGGTTTTATAATAACAACCTACTTATAGGTATTTTTATCACCATTTGTAGTGAGGTTTAATTATCACTACTTATAGGTATTGACAATCTTTAATATTTCATTTAATTTTATAAAATCATGTAAAGTAATTTTTTAATTTTAGTACATTTAGAATTAAATGATTTTAAAACCCAAGTTAACACTTGGGTTTTTTGTTTCTTTGCAAAAACTAAATTTATTTCTGTGAATTATTTATCTGTAGAAAACATTTCTAAATCGTACGGAGAGCGTATCTTATTTGAAGACATCTCTTTTGGTATTAACAAAGATCAAAAAATAGCATTTGTTGCTAAAAACGGAAGTGGTAAAACTTCTATTTTAAATATAATTGCAGGTTTAGATGTACCAGATACAGGACAAATAGTTAGTAGAAAGGGTATTTCTATAGCCTATTTAGCTCAAAAAGATAACATAGACCCTAATTTAACAATAGAAGAAACCATTTTTGCAACAGATAATAAAATTCTTTCTATTGTTAATCAATATGAAAATGCCTTAAAAAATCCGGATGATGCAGATGCGTATCAACTTGCTTTTGAGCAAATGGAGCAGTTTAATGCTTGGGATTTTGAAACTCAATACAAACAAATTTTATCTAAATTAAAATTAGACGATTTAACTTTAAAAGTAGGTGCACTTTCTGGTGGGCAAAGAAAACGTTTGTCTTTGGCTATTGTTTTAATTAATAAACCCGATTTATTAATTTTAGATGAGCCAACCAATCATTTAGATTTAGAAATGATAGAATGGTTAGAAGCTTTTTTTGCAAAAGAAAAGATAACCCTATTTATGGTTACTCATGATCGTTATTTTTTAGAACGTGTTTGTAATGAAATTTTAGAATTAGACGAAGGTAAAATTTACAAATACAAAGGAAATTATTCTTACTACTTACAAAATAAAGAAGAGCGTTTAGCTTTAGAAGCTACCAATTTAGGAAAGGCAAAAAGTTTATTTAAAAAAGAACTAGATTGGATGCGTAAGCAGCCTAAAGCTAGAACTACCAAATCGAAATCTAGAACAGACGATTTTTATAAAATTAAAGAAAAGGCACATCAACGAAGAAAAGACCACCAAGTACAATTAGAAATTAACATGGAGCGCTTGGGAAGTAAAATTTTAGAATTACACAAAGTTTCTAAAGCTTTTGGTGATAAAAAGATTTTAGATGGCTTTGATTATGTTTTTAAACGTGGAGAACGTGTAGGAATTATAGGTAAAAATGGAACAGGAAAATCTTCTTTTTTAAACGTAATTACCCAAACAGCTCCTGTAGATTCTGGTAAAGTTGTTTTAGGTGAAACTGTAAAGTTTGGTTACTATACACAAGCCGGAATTGAAATAAAAGAAGGACAAAAAGTAATTGAAGTAGTTAAAGAATTTGGAGAAGAAATCCCTTTAACTAAAGGTAGACGAATTTCTGCATCGCAATTATTAGAACGTTTTTTGTTTGATAAGAAAAAACAGTATGATTTTGTTGAAAAACTATCTGGAGGAGAACAAAAACGTTTGTATTTATGTGCGGTTTTAATTCAGAATCCTAACTTTTTAATTTTAGATGAACCAACCAACGACCTTGATGTAGTTACTTTAAATGTTCTTGAAAGTTTCTTGTTAGATTATCCTGGAAATCTTTTAGTAGTATCTCACGACAGGTATTTTATGGATAAAATTGTAGATGCTTTATTTGTTTTTAGGGGCAATGGTGTTGTTGAAAATTTCCCTGGTAATTATTCAGATTTTAGAGCTTACGATGGTTCTGCACCAAAGGAAGACAAACAAGAAAAAGTAACCGTTAAAGTTGAAAAAAAGACATCAAAATCTTCGCTTAGTTTTAATGAAAAAAGAGAATTTGGTGCCTTAGAAGCAGAAATAGAACGTTTACAAAAGAAGAAACTTATAATAGAAAATCAGTTTTTAAATGTAGAAATTGCTGCTGATGATATTGCTAAAAAATCTGAAGAATTGCAGCAGATAATTAGTAATTTAGAAGAAAAAGAAGAACGTTGGTTAGAACTATCTATGAAACTAGAAGATTAAACTCGTATTATATTTTCTTCTTTTAATACATTTTGATTATTAAAGCGTAAAAGCACCTGAGCTACGGCAATGGTGTCTTTTTCGCAATAATTTACAATTCTCTTTATATCTTTTTCTTTGTAATACACTCTAGCAACCTCACTGCCATCAATATCATCTTTAGGAGAAGGCACACCAATGGTAGCCGTTAATAATTTAAGAGATGTGTAATGTTTATAGTCTCCAAATTTCCACATTTCTAAGGTATCTAAATGTGGTACCTCCCATGGTTTTTTACCAAATAAATTTAGCTTTTTAGGCAACGCTACACCATTAACAATCATTCTTCTGGCAATAAACGGAAAATCGAATTCTTTACCATTATGCGCGCACAAAACATTTCTTTTTTTACTAAAATGTTTGTCTACTATTTTTTTAAAGTCTGTTAATATTTTATGCTCATCATCTCCATAAAAAGAGGTTACTCTTAATTGCTGATTGTTGTCTATTATTACAAAATACCCTACAGAAATACATATTATTTTACCAAATTCTGCCCAAATACCCGCTCTACCATAAAACTCTTCTGGAGTGTATTTTTCTTTTCGTTGGTATTCTGTTTTTTTTTCAAAGAGTAGCTGGGTATCTTTAGACAACGCTTCCCATTGTGCTTGTTGCGGTACAGTTTCTATATCTAGAAAAAGAATATCATTTAATTTTACGTTTAAATTCACAACTTATTTTTTAGGAAATATACTAAATTTAAAAACTACAATTTATTTTATTTCACTATAATTTTTCTTGTAATTACCTGTCTATTTTCTATAACCTTCAGCAAGTAGATTCCTTTTTTTACATGTGGAATAGAAATTGTTTTATTAGCATCAAAAAAATCTTCTGCATATACTTTTTCACCTAAAACATTAAACAGAACCAATTTTTTAAGAGTATTTAAACTTGTTACAACAGAAAACTTTTTGTTAGTTACAGGATTCGGATATACAGAAAAAGGAATGTCGAGATTATCTTTAATAGTAAGCGTAAAATCATTTCTTCTTCCTGGTGATCCAAAATCACTTACCGCATTTGTTACATCAATTTTAAAACTTGCTTCAAGCCAATTTTCAGCAAGATCATTATCTAATGCAGTATGCTTTTCTACTGCTAACTCCATACTTTTCCCTTTAAAACTAGGGAAATTTGCATCATTATTCCAAATTACTGTATCAAACACATCATTACTACAAGCAATGCTAATACTACCGCTACTATTGTTTAAAAACAAACTCGCACTATATTGATAATCTACAACAACACCTCCATTTGTTGTACTATCTGCATTTTTACCCAACACAGCATATCCTTTTGCAGGAACAATTAAAGAATTTTCAATAACATCTTCCGCTGTATTCGTTCTAATTGTCCAACCTTTTAAATCTACAGGAATATCTGTGCTATTATACACCTCAAAATACTCGCCTTCATCATCTTTTACAGCATCTGGGTTTTGCATAATTTCTGAAATAACAATTGCATTTTGTAACGGACATCTATTTGTAATTGTACAATCTGGACTAATAATATTAATCGATAAATTACAAATTCCATTACTATCTATTATCGTAAAAATAATATCATCATCTTGTTGAATATTATCTATTAAAATAGTTCCTGACTCTATACTGTTTGGAGTATCACCTTTCAATTCGCCATTAGAAGTTGTTAATGTATACTCTTGCGTATTACCACCTGAAAAAGCAATTGTAGCTGTGTAAAAATTATTTTCTG
>CALHCK010000228.1 GCA_937936695.1 uncultured Polaribacter sp. | reverse complement strand
ATTATTATTCCGTTGTTCTTCCTCCCCACTCTGTCCAAGAACCGTCGTACACAGCTTTAGAGTTTTTTAAAATATTCTCTGATGCCAAATACACTACACAAGCTGTAATACCAGACCCACAACTAAAAACAATTGGTCGCTGTTCTTTTTCTAAAAATTTAAATAAAGGCTTAAGCGCTTCTTTTGTTTTAAATTTTCCGTTTTCTAAAACTTCTGTATACGGAATGTTAACCGAATTGGCTATTTTGCCACTTCTTAGTCCTTCTTTTGGTTCTGCAACTTTACCATTAAATCTATCTTCAGAACGAACATCAATAACCAGCTCTTTTTTTGTAGATAAATTTTCTAAGATATCATCAAATTTACGAACAATGCTTTCAATTTCTTTTACCTTAAAATTTCCTTTGGTATATTTTTTTTCTGATTTTGGTTCAGTTTCATAACCTTTTTTCACCCACTCTGGTAAACCTCCATCTAAAACATACACCTCTTTATGTCCCATTGATTTAAACAACCACCAAACTCTCGGACTTGAATAAATTCCATTGGCATCATAAACAACAATTCGACTATTACTATTAATACCTAATTGTTGTGCTTCTTTTTCAAATTGAGATTTAGACGGGTACGCTGTAGGAAATTCGTTGTCTACATCGCTAAACTTTTTCTTGATATCAAAAAAACGCGCATTTTTAATTTGTACTTTTTGAATTTCTTCTGGTAATTTTAATAATTGATTGATTAATGTACAGTCTAAAATTATTAAATTTTCTGTATTTAAATTATTGTGTAACCATTCTGCGGAAACTATAGATGTATTCATTTTTATATTATAAATCGTGATACTATTATTAACAAGACAAGTTAGCACTAAAATTTTATTTTAATGTTGATGTTTTTAAAGAATTGCTATAAAAATTTAGTGTAATTATTTTATTAATACTCTTTTACTATTGTTTACTAACGTATTTTCTTTTAATTAATAATGATTATTTAAAGAATGTATAAACGCTTCTTTATTATTTTTCCACGGAATGTGTCCACAATTCTGTATTATTTTAAATACTGCAGTAGGAAATCTTTTAAACACTTCTGTTTTACTTTCTCCATAAATATCATTACTACCATAAGTTATTGTTATTGGATATTTAGGTGTATTAATAACAGACAAATTCTTATATTTTATAATTTCTTTTCTTGTTTTATTTATAGGTTTAGAAAATATTTTTTTTAGAATTTTTGTTTCAATTTTTGATTCAGAAAACCCTTTATGATAATTTTTAAAAACTTGTAAAAAAAGCTTTCTGTATGCATTATTATTCCCTAAAACTCCTAATAAAGAATTCCACCCCATTAAAAGCCACTCTTTTTTGGGTGTTATATTTTTATTGAATTCCAGCACTTCTTTTTCTGTTTTCTTCCAAATTTTGTTAGTACCAGAACTAGGACTACATAAAAATAAACTCTTTATTTTTTCAGGTCTTTCTTCTGCATAAATTTGGGCATAAAGTCCTCCCCATGAATGTCCAAAAAGATGAAAGCTTTTAATTGCTAATTTTGTTGTAATTACATCAATATCTAAGATGTAGTCTTTTATTGTAAAACTACATTTTGTACAGCTAGATAACCCCACACCTCTTTGTTCAAAAGTAATTACTTTGTAGTTTTTTTTTAATTGATCAACAACTTCCACCATATCATCTGGCACTCCTGGGCCTCCATGTAGTAAAATAACAGTTTCTATTTTTTCGGCTGAATGTATCGTTACAGCTAGTTTAACTGTTCCATTTTGTATAAAAATAGTATTTTGTGCATGATTCTTCATAAATAAGAGAATTGAAAATATTAAAATAATTGTTCGCATAATTTTTAAATAAATTATACAGCAAAATTCTACAGGAAAAAGAACTTTTCCGTTAACAATTGATAAAAAAGTATTACTCAGACAATTCTTTACGAAGTCTACTTAAAGATATGTTTGTAATTCCTAAATATGAAGCAATATCAGTATGAGGTATTCTGTTTTCTAAATGTTTATATGTATTTCTAAATGCTTGTAATCTTTCTTTAGCAGTTAAAGATGCTAAACCAATTTCTTTTTCAACTTTCGAAATTAGTTCATTTTGAAGTACCCTATGACCAAATTGTCTAATCTCTAGATTATTAATCATTAGGTTTTCAAATTTTTTAGCATCCATCATTACCAAATCTATATCTGTTAATGCTTTAAAATTAAGGTTAGAAATAGTATTAGAAGTTCTTATAGATTGAGGGGACAAAACACTGTTTTCTATAAATATAGATAAAGTAATTTCCTCTCCTTTAGGGTTTATTAAATAGCTTTTACAAATACCGTTAATAATAAAATATTCAGTTGTATTGTGTTTCCCTTTTAAAATAAAAGTATTTCCTTTTTTAAAAGATACTACCTCTAACAAATTCTCTATTTCGTTAAACGATTTTTGAGAAATAGGGCAAATCTTATCTATTATATTTTTTACATTTTTAATTAAATGATACATTCTGAATTACACAACTATAATTGTTTTAAATATATTTAAAAATTCTAATTTATTTAATATTTTTTTTCTTATTACAATTAACTTTAAAGTATTCTGTATGTTTTTATATCTCCATATTCTTTAAAACCCAATTTTAAATATATCGGTTTTCCCATTTTAGACGCATGAAGTACACAATAGCTTTTATTTTTGCTTTTTGCTTCGTTAATCAATTTTTGTGTCATTTGTTTTCCAATTCCTTTTCCCCTTTCATCGGGTACAGTACCTATCATATGCAAGCCTGCATTATTTAAAGAATCGTAA
>CALHCK010000227.1 GCA_937936695.1 uncultured Polaribacter sp. | reverse complement strand
TCGTTTCCAACACCTGCTACATACATCCAATTACCGTAATTACTATGCACATCATAATCAAGTAAAAGAGACTCAAAATAAGAAGCACCAATTCTCCAATCTTGTAATAGGTTTTTAGCAAAATAAGACGCTACATTTTGTCTACCTCTATTACTCATCCATCCAGTTTCTTTTAATTCTATCATGTTTGCGTTTACAAAATCATCATTGGTAGTTCCGTTAATCCACTTATCTATAATTTCTCTATTAATGTTCCAATCATAGTTTTTATTTAAAATACCGCCTATTTTAAATATTTTGTTCTGGTATTTAAGAGAAATGTATTTAAAATAGTCTCTCCATATTAATTCAAAAATTACCCAATAAGTAGATTGATTAGCACCAAATATTGTTTCGTATTCTTTAATTTTCCAGTAAATAGTTTTTGCAGATAAGCTGCCGTTTGCAAGCCAAGGAGAAAATTTTGTACTATAGTCTTTACCTATTAAACCATTTCTTGTTTTTTTATAAAAACCTACTTTTTTACTTTCAAATAAATAATAATCTAATCTTTTTATAGCGCTAGTCTCCCCTCCTTTATAATTAAAAGCAGTGTTTGGATGAGGTATAAAATTGTTAAATCCTAAATCTTTTAAATTAGGTATACTTGTGTTTACTTTTAATAGGTTTTCTTTAGAGAGTTTATTGCTATTTTTTTCGGGTAAAACCTGAACCATTTTTTCTGCTTTTTTTCTAAAAACAGTAAAAACATTTGGTATGTTGTTAAAATTGTTAGTTACAAAAGTAGGGTTGTATAAAAACTGATCGTAGGTTTCTATAAAACGAATTTCTTTCGGTATTTTTTTTAATAGCAGTTGCTTGTCAATAACTTCTTCTGATGTCCATTCTTTTTGAGTGTAAATACTGTCTATATAATATTGATGACATATTTCGTGTATTTTACTCTCGGGAGAACAATAAAAAGTTAAGAGCGTAATATTTAATTTAGCTAGTTGTTCTTTTAAATTTGTAACACTTTCAATTAAAAACTGGGCTCTAAATTTTTCTGTTTTTTTAAATCCGTGTTCGGTTTTTGCAAAATCTTTAGGGTTAAAAAAATAAACAGCTATTACCTTTTGGTAATCTTGTGTAGCTTGGTGTAAAGACGCATTGTCTCTAATTCTTAGGTTGTTTTTAAACCATACTAAAGCTGTTTTGTTTTGTTTCTTCTGCATCTTTCGCTACAATATTTAACGTTTTCCCAATTTTTTTCCCATTTCTTTCTCCATGTAAAAGGTTTGTTACAGGTTATGCATGTTTTTTGGGGTAGGTGTTGTTTTTTCAAGTTTTATTTGTTGATGTTATTAATCATTCCATTAAAAACAAACCAATGAAAAGGCATTACCGAGTACCAGTACAATCTTCCTGCTAAACCATGAGGTCTAAATGTTGCTGTTTGGTAAATAATATTTTTTTCTATTTTAAATTCTAACCATGCCTCTCCTGGTAATATCATTTCAGCATACAATAGTAGTTTTCCTTTTTCTTTATCGGCATAAATAACTCTCCAAAAATCTAAAGCATCACCAACATTAAGTTCTGTAGGATGCCTTCGTCCTCTTCTTAAACCAGCACCGCCAAATATTTGATCTATAAATCCGCGTATTTTCCACAAAAAAGTACCATAATACCAGCCGGTTTTTCCGCCAATTGCCCAAATTCTGTTAAGAGCAGTTTCTTTATTTTTTACAATTCTTTTTTTGTAATCTTTAAAGCAACCGTATTCTGGTACATTAATAAATTCATGAATGTATTTTTTTAATTTACCGCTACTCACGTAAGAATCTTTCCAGCTAGAAATAATACTGTTTTGCTCTATTTTTTTAAAAGCAAGTTTTACAGCTTCTTTGTAGCTCATAGGTTTTATGTCTAGTAGCTGGTTAATGTTGCTTTTGTTTCCAATAACTTCTACACCCATAGAATTAACTAAAGAAGTTGCTAGTTTGTAGGAAGTAGAGGTTACAAAATATAGCCAGTAAGAAGATAATTTTGGAGTCATTACTGGTACGGTTAAAATGTATCTTTTTAGCTTTCTTACTTCTGCAAACTGCAGTAGCATCTCTTTGTATGTTAATACTTCTGGTCCAAAAATATCATGAGAGGTATTGTACAATACTTCTTTTCCTAAAGATTTGTATAAAAAATCTAATACATCTCTAATAGATAAAGGTTGGGTTTTAGTGTTTAACCATTTAGGAGCTATCATAGCGGGCAGTTTTTCTACAATATCCCTTATGATTTCAAAAGATGCGCTACCAGAGCCTACTATAATTCCTGCTTTAAAAGTTGTTAAAGCATATTTTTTAGAAGTCAATGTGTTTTCAACATTTTTTCTAGACAATAAGTGTTTAGAAAGTTTTGTGTCATTGGTAATTCCGCTTAAATAAATTACCTGTTTTATAGTTGTTTTTTTTGCGAAACGTTTAAAATTAAATGCACATTTTTCTTCTAAAACATGAAATTCTTTTGCAGAATTAGACATAGAATGTATTAAATAATAAGCTGCATCTATATCTTTTGGTATTGCAGATAAACTATTAGATTTTAAAAAATCAGCTTCAATTAGCTCTATGTTTTTTTCGTCTTTAAAATAGTTTTCTGCTCTTTTTTTATCTCGTACAGGACAAACAATAGTATGACCATCGTTTAATAATAACGGAATTAAACGTTTGCCAATATAACCTGTTGCTCCTGTAACGAGTATTTTCATGTTTTTATTTTTTTGGTCTTTGGTAAGACAGTTGTTTCTTGAATTTAGGAATCGCGTACGTGTCTAAACCGTTTATAGTTGCAATGTTTCCTTTAGATAAGTTTATGAGACCATCTTTTTCTAATAATTCATCTTTTATGTATAATTCTTGAATTTGTGAAACAATTAGCATAACATCGTTAGAGGGTACGTAAATTTCTTCTATAAATTTCATACTCATTTGTACAGGCGCATTTTTAACAAAAGGCGCCTTAAACTTACCTTTATATTCTTCTTCTAGGTTTGTAACTGCAAATTCTGATACGGTTTCTGGGTATTTAGCAGAAGTATGATGTGCGTCTTCTATAATATCTTCATAAATATGATTAATAGTAAACACACCTGTTTCTTTTAGGTTTTTGTAAGTGTCTCTGGGCACTGTTGTTGGTCTTAAAATAAAACCAAGGGTAGGAGGGCTAGAACCTAAATGTGTAACAGAACTAAATACTGCAACATTTGGTGTGCCTTCATTAGAAATAGATGCTAATAGGTTTGCAGATTTAAAACCAGAGCAGCTATTTATTAGGTTTATTTTATAAATCTTTTCAAGATTATGTATGTCATCAAAATTAAAAAATGCCATTAATAGGTATTAAAATTGTTTATTTTTATGTTTGTTGCTTTTAGGTCGTGCATTAAATTATACAAACCAAAAAAGGTTCTGTTTATGTAAATAAAATGTTTAGAACCTCTGTTACCATTCATGTTTTTAAGTTCTGTACTTTTAGCATATTTGGCTCCTAAATCAGAAATTTTACCAAAGAAAACTTCATCAGAAAAATCAAAAGTTTCTGAATTAAAAGGTTGTGTAAATAAGCTTAACATTTCATGAAACATTGCTCTAAAAAAATCTAATTCTTCTTTAGAATCGTCTTTTCTTAAAATTTCTAGTTCAAATAATTTTTCTTCAAAATAAGTTGGGTTTGCAATGTTTTCTTTTTTTGCTAACTCAAAATACGGGATATAAAAATCATCAGGAATAGTTTTCATACAACCAAAATCAATAACAATTAAATTGTCATCAGGAGAAATTAAAAAATTTCCAGGGTGTGGGTCTGCGTGTACCTTTTGTAGTTTATGAATTTGAAACATATAAAAGTCCCACAGTGCTTGACCTAGTTTTGTTGCGGTAGCACTATCTTTATAAGTAAATTCTGATAAATGTACACCGTTCATCCAGTCCATTGTAATAATTCTATCCGATGATAAATCTGGATAATAATTAGGAAAACTTAAATTAGGTATATGTTTACAAGCTTTTACAATAGCTAAACTTTGTTGTACTTCTAGGATGTAATTAGTTTCTTCTGTTAATTTATTTTCTACTTCTTTAAAATATTTATCAGAATCTTTACCTCTAATATTAAACATTTTAATAGCTATTGGCTTTACCAAAGCTAAATCAGAAGCAATACTTTCTGCAACTCCAGGATATTGAATTTTTACAGCTAGTTTTTTACCATCTTTTTCTGCTTTGTGTACCTGACCAATACTAGCTGCGTTTACCGAAGTAGAATTGAACGTGTCAAAAATTTGATTAGGATTTTTCCCGAAATAATTTTTAAATGTTTTAGTAACTAATGCAGGAGATAATGGAGGAACAGAAAATTGAGATAAAGAAAATTTTTCTACATATGCTTGTGGTAAAATGCTTTTTTCCATACTAAGCATTTGTGCAACTTTTAAAGCGCTTCCTTTTAATTGTTTTAAACCATCATAAATATCTTCTGCATTATTTTCGTTTAATTTTGCCTTTGCTTCATCTTCTGTTTTGGTAATTTTATCTCCGTAATATTTAAGATAATTTACACCAATTTTAGCGCCTGTACTTACTAGTTTAGAGGCGCGTTGTATTTTAGATGTAGGTATAGAGTCTATTGTTTTCATAGGCTATTAACTAAAGTTAACTTTTTCTTTTAAAATAAATTTACCAAAATCAATAATGCTTTTTAAAGGTTTTATATCCATCAAATCAAACTTTGCATTGATTGATTTTTCTATAAAGATATCTGTCTTTTCAAACGATGGAGATGTGTCATCTAACCAAAATTTTATGGTAATTAATAAGTGTACCCAAGAAGACTCTTTGATAGAATTGTTCTGAATTTTCTCTAAAGTTTCTTGCTTTAGTTCAATTCTTTCTATGTTTAAAGCTTCTATAAAACCTGTAAAATCTGTTTTTAAAAACTTTAATGTTTTAAGCTTTTTTAAATCTTTTTTTACATTTTCTAAAGTGTAAACAACGTAACTTCTGTTTGCTGTTAATATTTCGAAAAAAGTAAAGTAAAAACTTAGTAATTTATTTCTGGTATCATAACTTTCGTAATCATCGCTTTTAGCAAGTACTTTTATTGTGTGATGAAAAAATTCAGAGAATATACCTTCTTCTATTGCTGTAAAATTTCCGAAGTGTTTATAAAAATCAGCTTCCTCAAAATTATGTTCTTTAGCAAAGCTAAAAATAGATTTAGGTGGATGATTGTTTTCTAAAACAAACTCCATATACCAAGAAATTAGATTGTCTTTTGTGATGTTTTTTTCGTGAGTCATATGAGTTGAAATTTAATGTAAATATACAAATGTTTAATGTTTATTGTGTTTTGTTAAACAATAATTTTTTGTTAAATTCTAAAATCATTGTTTGTGCTGTAAATGAAGAATTCTTAAGAATATCTATATTTGCTTAAAATACTAAATTTTAGATATGAATTTTAAGATAAAAGCTTTTTTATCAGTCATTTTAACAGCATCTACACTTATTATTAGTTGTAACAAGAAAAAAATATCAAAAGAGGTTTCTGTAACAAAAAAAGAGCCTGTTTTAAAAGAAGTAAACGCTAGTAAAAGCTTGGAGTTAAATACACCGAAAGGAATGGTGTGGGTAAACAAAAAGTCTTTTTTAATGGGAGCAAAAAAAGAAGACAGATTTGCAATGCCTAGAGAAAAACCAGCGCATAAAGTAACTGTAGACGGTTTTTTTATTGATGAACATGAAGTAACCAATTTGCAGTTTAAGAAATTTGTAGCTGCTACAAATTATGTAACCGTAGCAGAAAAGCCAATTAATTGGGATGAAATAAAAAAAACATTACCAGAAGGTACTCCAAAGCCTGCAGATTCTATTTTACAACCAGGTAGTTTAATTTTTAATAAGCATGCCAAGGGTGTGGTTTCTATGGCAAACTATGGTCAGTGGTGGAAATGGAAAATAGGAGCAGATTGGAAACATCCTGAAGGACCAGAAAGTTCTATTGAAGGAAAAGATAATTTTCCGGTAGTTCATATAGGTAGAGAAGATGCTTTGGCTTATTGTAAATGGGCAAACAGAAGATTGCCAACAGAGGCAGAGTGGGAGTCTGCAGCACAAGGGAAATTTGAGGATAATATTTATACTTGGGGTAATAAGTATGAAGATTTGAACAATAACGCAAATACATGGCAAGGAAAATTTCCTACAGAAAATATATCTGAAGATAGGTTTGAGTATATTTCGCCAATAAAATCTTATCCAGCAAATAATATTGGTTTGTATGATATGGCTGGTAATGTATGGGAAATGACAGCAGACTTGTTTAACGTAAATTATTACGAGAGTTTAGATGTTAATGTTTTATATAAAAATCCAAAAGGAGCAACAAAGTCTTATACACCTGCAAATCCTTATCAAACAGAATATGTTATTAAAGGAGGTTCTTTTTTGTGTCACGAGTCTTACTGTGCTAGTTTTAGAATTTCTGCAAGAATGGGAATGGAACCTAATTCAGGGTCTGACCATATTGGTTTTAGAACTGTAGCAACAAAAGAGATGTTGTTAAAAAAGTAATTATTAAAGAAAAATCTATAAAATAAAAAAAACCTTGACATTTTAAATGTCAAGGTTTTTTTGTCGGGGTGGCAGGATGATAACTCATTCTCCACTATGCAGTAAAATCAATACTTTAGGTAAAATACTAAAACAGTGTGAACCGAATTGTTGACCTATTAGTTAAATTGAAATAGTATATTTTGATAGAACGTCTTTGACAAATTTACGAATTTAACTTCATTAAAACCAGATAAATAGCATCAAATATTATGGTTAATCTATTAAGTATTTATTAATAATTTCTTCTTCAATACCACTATAAATAGCAAAATCCTTTACTGTTAAAAATTGATG
>CALHCK010000226.1 GCA_937936695.1 uncultured Polaribacter sp. | reverse complement strand
G
Organism: uncultured Polaribacter sp.; assembly: GCA_937936695.1. GTDB lineage: Bacteria > Bacteroidota > Bacteroidia > Flavobacteriales > Flavobacteriaceae > Polaribacter. The sequence goes on along the minus strand of CALHCK010000226.1, from coordinate 14,358 downwards.
CAGCTTCAATAAAAGTATTGTTTTTTTTTGCATTTTTAAAATAAGTATGGTTCAAGTCTACTTTTCTTTGAACTAGTATGTTATGATTAATTAAAAGATTATTTCTTTCTTCTCTGTCAAGTTGATTTAAATTAATTCCTTGTAATTTGTTGGCAAATACTCTTTTTTCGTAGAAATCATTTTTCATATCATTTTTTGTTTAAAGAAAGAGTTCTCAGAGATTTTCAATGCTCTTTCATCATCTGTAATTTTAATATAATTAAGGAATACTTTTTCCGAAGTATGACCACTAATTGCCATAATATCTAAAGTAGGCATGCCAGAAAAATAGGCATTTGTACAGAATGAGCGTCTTGAAGTGTGATTTGAGATTAATTCGTGTTTTTTCTTTGTTTCTGTAATTTCTTTTCCACCTTTAGTTTTCGTTATTGTAATATCTTCGTTTAATTTTGCTTTTTCTGCAATCTTTTTTAAAGCTTTATTTATATGCTGTTCTGGCATTCTTTTAGGTGGGTTTCCTTCATTCTTTTTTAAGATGTTTTCTACTATTGGGTGAATGGGAATTGGTAGGTATTTACCAGTTTTTTTTACAATTACTCTAAAAAAACGTTTACCATTACTTTCGTGGATATTGTCTTTGGATATACCATTAAAGTCTGATACTCTTAAGCCAGTATAAGCACCAATAATAAATAAATCACGTGCATTGTTTAATGTTGGTTCATTTGAATAATCAATATCAATGATTTTCTTTAATTCAACTTCATTTAAGTAAACTTGTGTTGATTTTGCATTTGGTTTAATAAAGCGTTTACTCTGGTAACTTAAATTTGTGTTTAAATTTTCCTCTGTAGCAGCATTCATAAATACTTTTAACTGTTTAATGAATTTGCCAATAGTATTTAAAGAGAAATCAAGACTTTCTAAATATTCGATAAATAAACCATAGAAATCCATGTTTATTGATTCGAAATTTATAAGGTAGCTATATTTCTGTTCAAAATCTTTTAATAGATCTAGGGTTCTTTCGTACTCTTTTATAGTTCTGATAGAAAGTGTTCTACCAGTACTATCTATTATTCTGTTTTTTGATTGGTCAATAAATTGATTACAGAAGTCGTAAAAATCTAATTTTTTAATTTTCTGAGTTTTTCCAAAATAAATGTCAATGTCTTTTTTAAGTTGTATTTCTATTTCTGAAATATCGTAAAAATCGTACTCATTTATTTTTTTTAGTACAAAGTTTTTAAAAGTTGTGAGTTTTATATTTATACTGTCTTTAATTTCGGAAACATCACTCATGTTTCTTACCTCTCCTTTGTCATTATTCCAATATTTAGGGTGGATTTTTAATTTTGTTGCACCTCTAATTCTGGTTTTAGCAGATAGATTTATAGCATAATAGATAGTTGCTGGTTTTTTAGCTTTCTTGTCACGAAGAAGAAACTTAATTGAAGCCATAAATGAATGATTTTAATTAATTCAAATGTAATCAATTAATTTATTTGTGTCGGTATTTGTGTCGGTATTTTGCTTGTTTGCCTTTGTTTTTGTTTTTTTGTTTTTGTTTAAAATCTTTTAAAGTCCTTATTTTATAAGGGTTTTTAGATAAATTAAAAAAAATAAGAAAAGTTATAAATAGTCCTTGTAGGCCAACAGAAAAATCCTAACAAATTTAACTTGTTAGGATTTTTACTTTTTATAGAATATGCAAATATTTAAAAAGTGTAAAAAATGATACTTTATACTTTTAAGAAAGAATTTGTATTAGAAGAATCAATTAAATTTTTAAAATAAGATTCAGTACTCGTTCGAAGGAGGAAGCTCTTTTAGAACTGGGTTTTTTATTTACTAAAAATGATATTTTTTCTAAAGTTAGATGACTAGGATTCAGAACGCGATAATTAAGCTTAATTTTTTTTAATATAAGTACAAAAAAAATCCTGATATTTCTATCAGGATTTTTAAATTTTTGAGTGTTTTTTATTTTAATAAAAAAGCTTTTAAATCTTCGTAAGAGCTAGCTTTTATAGCCACTTTTTCTTTATCTATTACTTTTTTAATTTGTTCTGGTATTGCTACTTTAACAGGTAATGTTTCTTCTACAACATCTAAAAATTTTACAGGATGCGCTGTTTCTAAGAAAACACCATAATCATTTTCTGTTAAACCATATTTTTTTAAACCAAGGTAACCAACAGCTCCATGTGGATCTGCTACATAATTAGAAGTATCATAAATCATTTTCATTGTATCTTTAGTTTCATCATCAGAAAAACTATATGAAGAAAAAGCCTTTTTTAAGTCTTCTAAGCTATTATTAAACAATTCTTGAATTCTGATAAAATTACTTGGGTTTCCTACGTCCATAGCATTAGAAATAGTTGCTATAGATGGTTTTGGTGTATAAACACCTTTTGCCATATAATTTGGCACGGTATCATTAACATTGGTAGAAGCAATAAATTGCTTTACAGGTAATCCTAATTTTTGAGCCATAATACCTGCACAAATATTTCCGAAATTACCACTAGGAACAGAAAATACTATTTCTTTGTTTAATTTTTTTAATTGCTTGTATGCAAAGAAAAAGTAAAACATTTGAGGTAACCAACGTGCTACGTTTATAGAGTTAGCAGAGGTTAAGGTTCTTGTAATTTCTTCGTCTAAGAAAGCTGTTTTTACCATTTCTTGGCAATCATCAAAAACACCATCTACCTCTAAAGCAGTAATATTTTGTCCTAGAGTAGTTAATTGTTTTTCTTGAATATCACTTACCTTTCCGGATGGGTATAAAATAACAACCTTAATACCTTTAGCTCCTAAAAAACCATTTGCAACTGCACCACCCGTGTCTCCAGAAGTAGCTACTAAAACAGTAACTTCTTGGTCGTTATCTTGGTTAAAATACTCTAAACATTGTGCCATAAATTTAGCTCCAACATCTTTAAAAGCCATTGTTGGTCCATGAAAAAGTTCTAATGCACCAATATTTTTATCAACTTTTACAACAGGAAAATCAAAAGAAACAGTATTTGCTATAATTTCCTTTAGTTTTTCTGTAGGAATTTCATCTCCAACAAATTGTTTTATTGCTTCGTAAGCAATTTCATGGTTAGAGTAGTCTGTAATATTATCTATAAAATCTTTAGAAAGTGGTGTAATACTTTCAGGAAAATAAATACCTCTATCTTTTGCTAATCCTTCAATAACAGCGTTTTTAAAAGTAGTTTTAGGAGATTTATGGTGTAAACTATAATAGTTCATTGTTTTGTTAATTTTTTGCTTGTAAAAATACCGCTAGTTGTATAACGGGCTTTTAATTAAGTAAATGTTAATTTATAATTTTAATTCCTTCTTGGTTTACTTTAGAAATAAACATTTCAAAATCAATTTCTGTTTTTTTGTAGGTTGCTTCTATAGCTTCATATACCTTTTTAGCAGTAGCGTCACCTTCGCAAAGAGCGTAAATAGTAGGTCCAGATCCGCTAATACCAGCACCTAAAGCACCTGCTTTAATAGCATTGTTTTTAACATCATCAAAATAAGGAATTAAACCTTTTCTTGCAGGTTCTGCAACAAGATCTACTAAAGAGTTGCTAATGGCTTTGTAATCTTCTGTATATAAACCGCTTACTAAACCGCCTACATTTGCCCATTGTGTTGTTGCAGTTTTTAAAGATATTTCTGTAGGTAAAACCTCTCTAGCATCTTTTGTTTTAACTTCTATCTGAGGATGAATAGCAACTACTCTTAATTTATCTGGTACAGGTAATTTTATGATATCTAAAGGTTCATAACTTCTAACTAATACAAAACCACCATAAACAGCAGCAGAAACATTGTCTGCAATAGGAGTTCCGCAAGCTACTTCTTCTCCGAACATTGCAAACTTAGTAAGCTCTAATAAAGAGAATTTTTTGTCTAAAAACTCATTAGCACCAAATGCAGCACCGGCAGCACTTGCCGCAGAACTACCAAGTCCGCTACCAGGAGAAAAACCTTTGTGTATAGTAAGTTCTAAACCAAAGTTAGCATTGGTTTCTGTTAGTATTTTTTTTACAACAGCACTTGCCGCATTTTTATCTACATCGTAGGTTAAGTTTGCACCTGTAATTTTGGTTATTTTAACACCCTTTTCTTTAGTTTTAGTAAAGGTCATTTCATCTCCAATAGCATCTACAGCAAACCCCATAGAATCGAATCCACAAGAAACGTTTGCTACAGTTGCAGGAGCAAAAATCTTTAGATATTCCATAATTATTTGTTTGCAGTTCTAATAATATCAGCAAAAATACCAGATGCGGTAACATCTGCACCAGCACCAGCACCTTTAATTATTAAAGGGTTTTTAGGATATCTATCTGTAAAGAATAACACAATATTATCACTTCCTTCTAAGTTATAAAAAGGATGATCGGATGGAATGTGTTGTAAACCAACATTAGCTTTACCGTCTGCAAATTCGGCAACATATTTTAAGCGGCAATTTTTACTATTAGCTTGTTTAAAGATGTATTGAAAATGACTTTCGTTTTTTGTTAAAGAAGCGTAAAAATCATCATTATTATTTGTGTTTAAACTATCTTCAGGTAAAAATGCATTGTTAGCAATGTCTTCTAATTCTAATTTAAAACCACTTTCTCTTGCAAGAATTAAAATTTTTCTGGCAACATCTACACCGCTTAAATCTATTTTTGGGTCTGGTTCTGTAAAACCTTCTGCTTGTGCTTGTGCCACAACATCATGAAACGTTGCGTTTTCATTAAAGTTATTAAAAACAAAATTTAAACTACCAGATAAAACAGCTTGTATTTTCTGAACTCTGTCTCCAGAACTAATTAAATTTTTAAGTGTATCTATAATAGGTAAACCAGCCCCTACATTTGTTTCAAATAAGAAAGAAGCATTGTATTTTCTAGACACTTCTTTTAGTGTTTTGTAGTTGTTATAATTAGATGCGCATGCAATTTTATTACAAGTAACTACAGAAATACTTTCGCGTAAATATTGTTCATAAACCTCAGAAACAGATTTGTTAGCAGTATTGTCTACAAAAACACTGTTTCTATGGTTGCTTTCTTTTGTTTTGTTAAAAAAGGCATCTAAAGAAGCTGGTTCTCCATTTTCTAGAAGAGATTGCCAGTTTTCTAAATCAATACCATTATTGTCAAAAAACATTTTTCTAGAATTGGCAATACCAATTACTCTAATGTTTAATTTTAAATTTTCTTTTAAGAACGCTTTTTGTTGATGTAGTTGTGCTAAGAAACGTTCTCCAACATTACCTACACCAGTAACAAATAAATTTACTTGTTTAATTTGATCTCCAAAAAATTCTTCATGCAATGTGTTCAATGCTTTTACAGCATCGTTATTATTAATTACAGCAGAGATGTTTTTTTCTGATGATCCTTGTGCAATAGCTCTTACGTTAACATTGTTTTTACCTAAGGCGCTAAACATTTGACCGCTTAAACCTTGGTGATTTTTCATGCTTTCTCCAACTACCGCTATAATAGCCAAATCGTTTTCTAAAATTACAGGCTTTATTTTGTTTTTATCAATTTCTATCTGAAATTCTTCATTTAAAAGAACGCTTGCTTTTTTAGCATCAGCATCATAAACACCAACGCATATTGAATGTTCTGAAGAAGCTTGTGTAATAAAAACAACATTTATTTTTTGTTGAGAAAGAGTTTCAAATAAACGCTTAGAAAAACCAGGAATACCAATCATTCCGCTTCCTTCTAAAGTAAGTAAGCTGATGTCTTCAATATGAGAAATTCCTTTTACATCGTTACTGTTTTTAGGATTGCTACAAATTAAAGTACCTGGGTTTTCAGGATCAAAAGTGTTTTTAATTCTAATAGGAATTTCTTTTTTTAAAGAAGGTGCTATTGTAGGAGGATATAAAACTTTTGCTCCAAAATGAGATAATTCCATAGCCTCTTCATAAGAAATTTCTGAAATTGCAAAAGCATCTTTTACCACTCTAGGGTTTGCAGAATACATACCACTAACGTCTGTCCATATCTGTAATTCTGTAGCATTTACAGCTGCTGCATAAATAGCGGCAGAGTAATCAGAGCCACCTCTACCTAAAGTAGTAGTTTCTCCGTTTGCGTTAGAAGAAATAAAACCACCTAATAACGTAACCTGATATTGGTTATTGTTAAAATGGTTGCTTATGTTTTTATTAGTGATATCAAAATTTACAACAGCGTTTAAGCTATTGTCATCCGTAATAATTAAGCTACGGCTTTCTTTGTGTGTTGCATTTAAAGTTTCTTTAGCGGCATTTGCAATAATGTAAGAAGATAATCTTTCTCCAAAACTAGAAACTTTAGCAAGTGTTTTATCAGATAATTCTCCTAATAAAGAAATTCCTTCAAAAACAGCAGTAAGTTCGTTAAATAAAACCGTTACTTCGTCTGTAACCTCTTTGTTGTTTTTAACAACTAATTGGTTAATGGTATTGTAATGTAGTTCTTTAATGCTGTTTAAAATTTCTTTTGCAGCATCTATATTTTCTAATGCAGTGTTTGCACCTGCTAATAAATTATTTGTTGTTTTACCAAATGCAGAAACTACTACAGCTATTTTTTGATTTTTAGCTTCTTGAGTTACAATAGCTAATACTTTTTGTATATTTTCTGAATTTGCGACAGACGAACCGCCAAATTTTAATACTTTCATTTTTAATGAATAGTTTGTATGATTTAATTTTTTTATTGAGTTTGTTTCAAGATAACTTAGAAACAAAATATGACCTATGGTGATATGATATAGCAGAACCCCTAAAGGGTAATTGTAGTATTTGTGCGAATTGTGCGCATAGTTATACGAGCTATATTGGTAGCTTTAGAAGAATTAATATGTGTATATGATACATTCACGTAGCAAAAATAACAGTATTATTTAATTTTCAGGCTTATATAGGTGATTATTTCTTGATTTTAACGGATTTATATAATATTGTTAAAAATATTGTATTTGAGATGTTGTTTTTACGCTATTTAGTAATTTGATTTGTTTTTTCTTTAATAATTAGCGCAATAGGTTTGTTTTGTATCTTGCTTTCTAACCAAGATAAAATATCTAAATACAAAAAGGCTCTTTTTTCATACGGATGATTTTCAAACTTTTTTAACTTAGTATGAATCTTTTTAAATTCGTTTTTAATTTCATGCGGAAAAACATCACTTAGGTCTCTAATAGAAGTTAAAAACACTTTTTGTACTTCTTGTAAATTTTCCATTTTTAAAAGAAACTTATAGGTTTCTAAAAACTGTCTTTCTAAATCGTAGTCTAAGCCACACTCATAATGCGCAATTAAATTTAAAATTCGTGCAAAACACTGTAAATCTTCTGCAGAACCAATGTTTTTAGAGCGAATAATTTTTTGCAAATAAATAATACATGTTTTGTTTTTACCCATACCAAAATATAAACAAGCTATTTTGTAGTATAGTAAAACAATATAATGGTTATCTAATCTATTTTTATAATGTTCTATTTTATCATTAATAATTGCAACTAAATATTCTCCTTTTTCAAAAGAGCCTTCTAAAAAATGCAGGTGCAATTTGTTAGAATATTGGTATAAGAAAATTAATAATTCAGTATTTGTGTTAAGAGGTATTTGTTTTTGTTCAATTTCATTTTCAAAAAATAAAAGTTCTCTTTTAAATGTAGATACTTTTTTAACTAAAAAAGACGCTTCTAATAGGTAGTTTTTAGATTTTAAATAAAATACAGGATGTAAATTAATTAATTTAGGATTGTTAAAAAGATCTACACATTTACGAGCGTATTTGTAACTAAGTAAAAAGTCTTGCACTAAAAAACTATACCATAAATGAGATTTGTATAACCATAGTTTTTCTCTGAAACCTAATTTTTGATAATCATATTTAGGCATTCTATCATTAAAATACTTTTCTACAAACTCTAACTCTTTACTGTTTTTTACATAACCATTTTGTACCAAATGACTGTATAATTGTAATGATAAGTTAGAGAGTTTACTAGCAATAACATTATGCTGGCTTAACTCTTTGGCTTGTACAGATAATTGATTGGCTCTGTTACTTAAACTTCTTGTAATATATTGTGTTTCTATTACTTTTTCTAATTCTACAATTTCGTATGCAATATTCTTTTCCTCATTTTCTAAAGCCATATTTTTGGCTTTGTCTAAAAGTTTTAAACTTTGTTTGTAAAGCCCTTTTTGATAAAGTACGGTTGCAAAATCTAATTGTTCTCTAATTTGAATTCTTAAATTTTTATGAGCAGGATTTAAACGTAAGCTAATTAAAATTTGCTTGTATAAATGAGCCTTTAAATTAGATAGCTGTTGTTTAGATACAATACCACTACCAATAATTACTTTTTCGTCGTATGCTTTAAGTTTTTCAAGAAACTTAAATAAAGAAAAAAACTTTGCATCAATATTACCGCCTAAACGACCTACATATAAGTTAAATTGTCTCTTTTCTGACTTAGTAAGAGACTTAATTAAAACAAAAAGAGCATCATTTTGATGATTGGCTGATGTAACATTTTTACTCATAAAGAACTGTAAGTTAGTTATTTGTAATTTTTTTAATGATATTAGAAATCGTATGAGTTTGTAAAAGTAAGTATTTATTTTTAGCGTGTTAAATATATTTGATTATTAATTAAGATAATCTTTACAGAAATTATGCAAGATAACAAGGTACAAATTTTTGATACAACATTAAGAGATGGAGAGCAAGTTCCTGGTTGTAAATTAGATACTAACCAGAAATTAGTAATTGCTGAAAGGTTAGATTTGTTGGGGGTAAATGTAATAGAAGCAGGTTTTCCTGTATCTAGTCCAGGAGATTTTAAATCGGTTACAGAGATATCAAAATTAGTAAAAAATGCATCTGTTTGTGGTTTAACAAGAGCTGTAGAAAATGATATTAAGGTTGCTGCAGAAGCTTTAAAATTTGCAAAACACCCAAGAATTCATACAGGTATTGGTACAAGTGATTCTCATATAAAATTTAAATTTAATTCTTCTAGAGAGGCTGTAATAGAAAGAGCTGTTAAAGCTGTTGCTTATGCAAAAACTTTTGTAGAAGATGTAGAGTTTTATGCAGAAGATGCTGGTAGAACAGATAACGAGTATTTAGCAAGAGTATGTGAGCATGTAATTAAAGCAGGAGCAACTGTTTTAAACATTCCTGATACTACAGGGTATTGCTTACCAGAAGAATACGGAGCAAAAATTAAATATTTACGTGAAAACGTAAAAGGTATAGAAAATGTAACACTTTCTTGTCACTGTCATAACGATTTAGGAATGGCTACTGCAAACTCAATTGCAGGGGTAATAAATGGTGCAAGACAAATAGAGTGTACTATAAACGGAATTGGAGAAAGAGCAGGTAATACTGCTTTAGAAGAAGTAGTAATGGTGTTAAAACAACATCCGTATTTAAACCTAGAAACAAGTGTTAATACAAAACTTTTGTATGATACAAGTATAATGGTAAGAGAGAGTATGGGTATGCCAGTGCAACCAAATAAGGCTATTGTAGGTGCTAATGCATTTGCTCACAGTTCTGGTATTCATCAAGACGGAGTCATAAAAAATAGAGAAACCTATGAAATTATGGATCCAGAAGATGTAGGTGTTACAGAAAGTGCTATTGTTTTAACTGCAAGAAGTGGTAGAGCTGCTTTGGCTTACAGAGCTAAAAAAGTAGGTTACGAGCTAACTAAAGTTCAGTTAGATGTTGCATATCAAGCTTTCTTAAAAACTGCAGATAAACAAAAAGAGGTAAAAGATGAAGATATTCATACGATTATGAAATCGTTAGATATTGCATCTAATATCGGTTAATCTGTAAAAATAGCAACCATAACTTTATTTATAAACTAGTCGTCGTTTTTTTTGAACAACTTTAAAAGATAAAAACTATCTTTGATATAGAGAGAAGAATCAAGATAACAAACGTACTATGAAATATACAATTGCAGTAATTCCTGGTGATGGTATTGGTCCGGAAGTAACCAATCAAGCAAAAAAAGCGTTAGACGCAATCGCAGAATACTACGACCATATTTTTATTTATAAAGAAGCTCAAATGGGAGCTTGTGCTATAGAATCTACAGGAGTTCCTTTGCCTAAAGAAACAATAGAAATTTGTAAAAGTGCAGATGCTATTTTATTTGGTGCAATTGGAGATCCTAAGTACGATAATTCTCCTGAAGCCAAAATAAGACCAGAACAAGGTTTATTAAGTATTAGAAAAGAATTGGGTTTGTATTGCAATATAAGACCCGTTAAAGTGTACGATAAACTTATAAAAAACTCTCCATTAAAAAGAAGTGTTATAGAGGGTACAGATATTGTTATTTATAGAGAATTAACTGGTGGAGTTTATTTTGGTGATAGAAGTTTAAGTGAGGATAAAAAAACAGCTTATGATGGTTGTTCTTATTCTGTAGACGAAATATCTAAAGTAGCGCATTTAGCATTTAAAGAAGCGCAACTTAGAAAAAAAGTAGTAACACTTGTAGATAAAGCAAATGTTTTAGAAACTTCTCGTTTATGGAGAAAAACAGTTACTGAAATAGCAAAAGAATATAAAGATGTAGAGTTAAGGTACCAGTATTTAGATAATGCTGTTATGCAGCTGTTACTAGACCCTAAACAATATGATGTTATTTTGTCTGCAAATTTATTTGGAGATATTTTGTCTGAAGAAGCAAGTGTTATAGGTGGTTCTATAGGGCTTTTAGCATCAACATCAATAGGTGAAAAATATGCGTTGTTCGAGCCAATTCATGGTTCTTTTCCACAAGCAAAAGGCAAAGATATTGCCAACCCTTTAGCGTCTATTTTATCTGCAGCTTTGTTGTTAGATTATTTAGGTTTACAAGAAGAGGCTGATGCTATAGAAAGAGCAGTAGAAAAATCGATAGTTTTAGGAATAACAACTCAAGATATTAAAGGAGAAAACCAGTATGCAGCTCCAACCTCTAAGGTAGGAGATTTTATAGCTGATTATATTACGCATCAAGATGATAGTAATTTAAATTTCAGGAACATACACATGGGGCAAAGCACCATAATTTAAAAATATATTAGTAATATTTCATAAAAAATACTGATATTTGCAAAATAAATGAATAAACAAATTATAAATATTATTTCTGTTGTCGCTGTTATTGTAGTCTATGCTGCACGATAAGGAAGTGATATTTTTAATTTTAAAATAGAACCTTCCTTAGAATTGGAAGGTTTTTTTATGAATTTATTTTAAGGATTGAATATCATAATTAAATATACTTAAATATTTGATTTTAAGCTATTTGTAATATTTTTTTTGCACGTGGGTTTAAATTGATATATTGAGTTTTATTCAAAGAAATTAGAGAAAAATAGTAATTTAGTCAATAAAATCAAGAAATTATTCAATGAAACTAAATAAACATAGTAGTAGGTTAACACAAGATGAATCTCAACCAGCATCTCAAGCAATGTTGTATGCTGTAGGATTAACGGATGAAGATATGCAGAAACCACAAATTGGTATTGCTAGTACTGGTTATGATGGTAATCCATGTAATATGCACTTGAATAGTTTAAAAGATCAGGTAAAGGTGGAGTGTAAAATTGCTGATATGGTTGGTTTAGGTTTTAATACCATAGGTGTTTCCGATGGTATTTCTATGGGAACTTCTGGAATGAACTATTCTTTAGTTTCTAGAGATATTATTGCAGATTCTATAGAAACAGTAATGAATGCTCAGAGTTATGATGGTTTGGTAGCAATTGTAGGTTGCGATAAAAACATGCCTGGGGCTATTATTTCTATGTTAAGGTTAAACCGTCCTGCAATTATGATGTACGGAGGATCTACAGCATCAGGAAAATATAAAGGAAAAAAATTAAATATTGTTTCTGCTTTTGAAGCTCTTGGTCAAAAAGTAGCCGGAGAAATAGATGAAGCAGAGTACAAAGAAATTATAAAACGTGCTATACCGGGTGCAGGTGCATGTGGTGGTATGTATACCGCAAATACAATGGCATCTGCTATAGAATGTATGGGGTTTGCATTGCCGTATAATTCATCTATACCAGCAACAAATCCAAATAAATTATCAGAGTCAGAAAGAACAGCAATAGCTATTAAAAATTTATTAAAATTAGATTTAAAACCTTTAGATATTATTTCTAAAAAATCTATAGAAAATGCTGTTACATTGGTAAATGCTTTAGGAGGATCTACAAATGCAGTATTACACTTTTTAGCAATTGCACATGCAGCAGATATTGATTTTACTTTAGATGATTTTCAGAGAGTAAGTGATAAAACTCCTTTAATTGGAGATTTAAAACCTTCTGGTAAATACTTAATGGAAGATGTGCATAGTATTGGAGGTATTCCTGCAATTATGAAATATTTATTAGAAAATGGATATTTACATGGAGATTGTATGACTGTTACAGGTAAAACGTTAGCAGAAAATTTAGCAGATGTAGAAGCTATTGAATTTGAAGAGCAAGACATTGTGTATCAAAAAGAAAATGCTCTTAAAAAGTCTGGTAACTTACAAATACTATATGGTAATTTAGCAGAAGAAGGAGCAGTAGCAAAAATATCTGGTAACGAAGGATTGTTGTTTGAAGGTAAAGCAGTTGTTTATGATGGAGAACAAGCGGCAAATACAGGTATATCTAACGGAGAAGTAGAAAGAGGAGATGTAGTTGTTATTAGATATGTTGGTCCTAAAGGAGGTCCTGGAATGCCAGAAATGTTAAAACCAACATCATTAATTATGGGAGCAGGTTTAGGTAAATCTGTAGCATTAATTACAGATGGTCGTTTCTCTGGAGGAACTCATGGTTTTGTAGTAGGGCATATTACACCAGAAGCAATTAACGGAGGTGCAATTGGTTTAATAGAAACAGGAGATAAAATTAAAATTAGTGCAGAAGATAACTCTATAAACGTGTTAATTTCTGAAGAAGAGTTGGCAGAGAGAAGAGCAAAATGGATAGAGCCAGCACCAAAGCATAAAAAAGGAATTTTATACAAATACGCAAAAACTGTAGCATCAGCATCTAAAGGATGTGTTACAGACGCTTAAAAATAAGAGTATGGACAAAGAAACCATAAAAACACAAAACGAAACTACCAAACCTACAATGCGTATTTCTGGTAGCGAAGCAATTGTAAGATCTTTAATAGAAGAAGGAGTAGATATAATTTATGGATACCCTGGTGGAGCAATTATGCCAGTGTATGATGAGTTGTATAAATTTCAAGATCAAATTCATCACGTGTTAACAAGACACGAACAAGGAGCTACACATTCTGCACAAGGATATGCTAGAATTTCTGGAAAAGTAGGGGTTGCAATGGCAACATCAGGACCAGGAGCTACTAACCTTATTACAGGTATTGCAGATGCACAGATAGACTCTACACCAATGGTATGTATTACAGGGCAAGTACCTTCTCATTTGTTAGGTTCAGATGCGTTTCAGGAAACTGATATTGTAGGAATATCTACACCAGTAACAAAGTGGAACTGTCAAGTTACAAAAGCATCACAAATACCAGCAGCAATAGCAAAGGCTTTTTATATTGCAAAAAGTGGTAGACCAGGACCAGTATTAGTAGATATAACAAAAGATGCTCAGTTTGAAGAGTTTGATTTTGCATACGAAAAATGTACACAAGTAAGAAGTTATAATCCAGTACCTAAAACAGAAAAAGCTTCTGTAGAGGCTGCTGCTAAAATAATTAATGAAGCTAAAAAACCATTAATTGTTTGGGGGCAAGGAGTTATTTTAAGTGAAGCAGAAAAAGAACTAAAAGCTGTTATAGAAAAAGGAGGTATACCTGCTGCTTGGACAATTTTAGGAGCTTCTGCAATACCAACATCTCACCCATTAAATGTGGGTATGGTAGGTATGCATGGTAACTACGCACCTAACAAATTAACCAACGAATGCGATGTTTTAATTGCAATTGGTATGCGTTTTGACGATAGGGTGACAGGAAGTTTAAATACTTATGCAAAACAAGCAAAAGTAATTCACTTTGAAATAGATCCTGCAGAAATAGATAAAAATGTTAAAACAGATGTAGCAGTTTTAGGAGATGCTAAAGCTAGTTTAGATTTGTTATTACCTTTATTAGATAAAAAAGAACATACAGATTGGCATCAAGAATTTAAAGATTTGTATGCAATAGAATATGACAAAGTAATTAAAGACGATATCCATCCTACCAAAGAAGGTTTAACGATGGGAGAAGTTTTAAAAGAAATTAATATTCAAACAAAAGGAGAAGCTGCTATTGTAAC
>CALHCK010000225.1 GCA_937936695.1 uncultured Polaribacter sp. | reverse complement strand
AGAATCTGTAGAATTGCTAATACCTAAACTTAAAGATGATGTATTTAAAAAAGAAGTTTTAGAGTTTTTAATTAATAGGTTTGAAAATCAAAAAAATATAGCATTAGTAGATTTTTTATTAGAAACTCAGTATAATAAATTGCCTAAAGAGATTCAGAATACAAGCTTTAAAGAAGAAAAAATTAAATTACTTGCAGCAGAAATAGGTAGGGTTGCACCAGATTTTTCATGGAAAGAAGGTGAAGAAACTCTAAAATTATCTACATTAAAAGATAAGAAAAATTATATTTTAGTTTTTTGGAGTACAGGTTGTTCTCATTGTGTTAGAGAAGTACCAAAATTACACGAATTTTTACAAGAAAAAGACAGCATTGGTGTTGTTGCTTTTGCTTTAGAAAAAGATGATTTAGGCTGGAATAATTTTAAACCAAACTTACCAGGTTGGTACCATGTATTGGGATTAAAAAAATGGGAAAATAAAATAGCAAGAACTTACAATATATATTCTACACCTAGTTATTTTATATTAGATAAAAATAAAAAGATTATAGCAAAACCAGAAGAATTAAAAGATGTAAAAGCTTTTATAGAAAAGTTATAGCAGTTAAAAATGAAGAAAGGCATCTTCTAAGTGCACTATTTTTGTTTCTTTTTTGTGATGAATGATAGCAATAATATCAAACCTAACTTCTACATCTAGGTCTTTTTCATTTACATAAAAATCTATAGCAGAAAGTAAAAGTTTTATTTTTTTTGGATTTACAAAGTCTTCAGGATTTCCGAAGTAATTGGTGCTTCTTGTTTTTACTTCTATAACGGCTAAAATATTTTCTTTTAAAGCAATAATATCTACTTCGGCTTTTAAATAACGATAGTTTTTTTCAAGAATTTTATAATTGTTATCAATTAAAAAATCAACAGCTAACTGTTCTCCTTTTTTACCAAGATCGTTATGTTGTGCCATTATAAGGTGTTGTTAATTGGTTTTTTTAGTAAAATATACAGAATAAGAGTTTGTATTATTTGTTATTTGCACTTTTCTACCAAAAATTAAAGTTCTATTATCTGCCTCGTGTCCCGCAGGAAAATTAAAAAACACAGGAATATCTTTAGGTACTACATCTAAAATTAATTGTTCTATAGAGCTACCCCAAGGAGTAGAATTCTTTTTTACTTTTGTCATATTTCCTATTACAATTGCTTTTGCTTTAGTAAAATAGTTAGCACGTTTTAAGCTTTGTAACATTCTGTCTATAGCATATTTGTATTCGCCAATTTCTTCAATAAATAAAATTTTATTTTCTGTGTTTAGTTGGCTTTCAGAGCCTAACATAGATGCAAGTATTGCTAAATTACCCCCAACAATTGGTGCGGTAATTGTTCTGTTGTTATTATTGTATTTAGATGATGCAACGGTGTATTGTAAGCTTTTACCAAACAAAGCGTTTTTTAAAGAAGCAATAGTATGTATTATTGTTTCTGGTTTTTCTTCTAAGCTTGTTGGCATCATACCATGAATAGTTTCTACCCCTAAATTATGAATATGATTATGAAATGCAGTAATATCAGAATAACCGATAATCCATTTTGGGTTAATTTTAAACTGACTAAAATCTAATTTATCTAATATTCTAACAGAACCATAGCCACCTCTTGCCGCCCAAATAGCTTTAATGTTTTTATTATCTAAGGCATCCTGAAAATCTTGACAGCGTTCATCATCTGTACCAGCAAAATGGTTTGCTTGCTTAAATAAATGTTTACCTAGTACTACTTTTAAACCCCAACTTTCAGCCATTTTTTTTGCTTGTAAAACAACTGCTTTTCTAGAGGGCTTTAAAATTCCGGCAGGAGCAACAATAGCAATAGTATCTCCTAATTGTAAATAAGCAGGAGTTTTTAATGATTGTTGAGCATTTATAAAAGAAAAACTCATTAGAAATAGAAAGGTAATTATTTTCAAAATAGTACTGTTTTTTTAAAATTAAAACTCCAAAAGATTCTTAGAGGTAAATGTATTTATTTTCAATGACTTTAAAAACTCCCTTTTTTGTACTTTTGCACTTTAAAAATCAGAAAAATTAGAGAAACACTATGAGTGCTCCAAAAAGATACACAATTACTTCAGCATTACCTTATACAAACGGTCCAATTCATATTGGCCATTTAGCAGGAGTTTACGTTCCGGCAGATATTTACGCACGTTATTTACGAGGCATTGGTAAAGATGTTGCTTTTATAGGTGGATCAGATGAGCATGGTGTTGCTATACCTATGCGAGCTAAAAAAGAAGGTGTTTCTCCTAAAGATATCATAGACAAGTATCATGGTATTATAAAAAAATCGTTTCAAGATTTCGGAATTTCTTTTGATAACTATTCAAGAACATCATCAGAAATTCATCATGAAACAGCATCAGAATTCTTTACAAAACTTTACAATGACGGAGAGTTTGTAGAAGAAGTTACAGCACAGTTGTATGATGCCGAAGCAAACCAATTTTTAGCAGATAGGTTTGTTGTGGGTACTTGCCCTAAATGTGGTTTTGAAGAAAGTTATGGAGATCAGTGCGAAAACTGTGGTACGTCTCATAATGCTACAGACTTAATCAACCCAAAATCTGCAATTACAGGAAACGTACCCACTGTTAAAGAAACAAAACATTGGTTTCTTCCATTAGATAAGCATGAAGATTTTTTACGTGAATGGATTTTAGAAGGTCATAAAAAAGATTGGAAACCTAATGTTTACGGACAAGTAAAAAGTTGGGTAGAAGATGGTTTGCGCCCAAGAGCAGTAACAAGAGATTTAGATTGGGGAATTCCTGTGCCTGTAAACGGTGCAGAAGGAAAAGTGTTATATGTTTGGTTTGATGCGCCTATTGGTTATATTTCTTCTACAAAAGAATGGGCAGCAAGAGAAGGGAAAAATTGGGAAGATTATTGGAAAAAAGATGATACAAAAATGGTACATTTTATCGGTAAGGATAATATTGTGTTTCATTGTATTATTTTTCCGAGTATGTTAAAAGCACATGGTGATTATATTTTGCCAGAAAATGTACCAGCCAATGAGTTTTTAAATTTAGAAGGTAATAAGTTATCAACCTCTAAAAACTGGGCAGTTTGGTTGCATGAATATTTAGAAGAGTTTCCAAATCAGCAAGATGTATTGCGTTATACACTAACTGCAAATGCACCAGAAAGTAAAGATAATGACTTTACTTGGAAAGATTTTCAAGCGAAAAATAATAGTGAGTTAGTAGCTATTTTTGGTAATTTTATAAACAGAGTAGTGGTATTAACTAATAAATATTACAACGGGCAGGTGCCACTTGCAGGGAGTTATACAGAAGTAGATGAAGATGTTTTAGCAGCTATAAAAGAATTTCCGAATACAATTGGTAAATCTATAGAAAGGTATCGTTTTAGAGAAGCTTCTCAAGAGCTAATGAATCTTGCAAGACTTGGTAATAAGTATTTAGCAGACGAAGAACCTTGGAAAGTAATAAAAGTAGATGAAGAACGAGTAAAAACTATTATGTATGTTGCCTTGCAAATAGCAACTGCATTAGCTGTGGTTTCTGAGCCGTTTTTACCTTTTACATCAGCAAAATTAAAAACTATTTTAAATGTTGATGAAAAATTATCTTGGGAAGATGTAACTGAAAAAGAAGTTTTATTGGCAGCAGACCATCAAATAAACAAAGCAGAATTATTATTTTCTAAGATAGAAGACAAAACTATTGATGCTCAGTTAGAAAAATTAGCAGCTACAAAAATTGCAAATGAGCAAGAAAATAAAGTTGTGGCGCCTCAAAAAGAAACAGTAGAATTTGATGATTTTACAAAGCTAGATATTAGAATAGGTACTATTTTAGAAGCAGAAAAAGTGGCTAAGACTAAAAAACTTTTAAAATTAAAGGTAGATGTTGGTATAGATACAAGAACGATAGTTTCTGGTATTGCAGAAAGTTTTTCTCCAGACGAAATTATAGGTCAACAAGTTTCTGTATTAGTAAATTTAGCACCAAGAAAAATAAGAGGAGTAGAGAGTAATGGTATGATTTTAATGACAGATACTCCTGATGGTAAGTTGGCTTTTATGCAACCTAGTAAAGAAATTAAAAACGGAGAACAGGTAAGTTAAAATTTGTAATTGTATAGATGCTTTTTAATTACCATATGTTTTTACTTAAAAAAAGAACATTTAATTTTTTAGACTAGTGCTCTTTTTTTATATTATTTTAAAATTAATCTTTTTTGCAGAGTAATAGTTTATTAGAATAATTTTTTTTTAAAAAAAAAGCATAAATTTTTTTATAAATCTTAGTTATTTAATTGTTTTTTTAGTGAAAAAATAACTAGTTTGTTAAAATAATTAAATATTCTTATTTTTTCTGTAACTTACTAAAAATGAGAGTATATTATTATTATTTTATTTTATTTTTATGGTGTAAGAAAAGTCTTATTAAAGTGACTTTTTATAAGAAATAGTATCATAGTATTAATGAATTTTAAAAAAATAAAATATGAAAAAGCATGCACATTTTTTAACTTTTTTAGTTTTTTTATTTGTTACAGTCTTTTCTTTTGGTCAAACTGATGCAGAATTAGAGAATTTACTGAATGAAGGAATTCTTTCTTGGGATATTCCTCGTTTCGATAGAAATGAGGTTCTACCATCTATAACAACAGTACCTCCAGCTGGTGAAAGAAATGCAAGTATAACTAATGATGGTTTAGAACCTTCGACACTAATTAGAGGAGAAGGTTTAGTAGGGACAGGGGAAAGAGCTAGAGCATTTTCTGCATTTGGGTTTTCTGTAGAAAGAGAAGATGCTTTTAGAGATGGTGATTATTTTGAGTTTGAAATAGTACCAAAAGAAGGAAATCAAGTTAGTTTGGATACTTTAATAGCAAAATTTACAAGGAATAATGGAGGGCCGAGAGAATTTTTATGGCAATATAGGTTAGATGTAGATTGCACTTTTACAGATATAGGAAGTTCTTTTAGGTTTGATATTAATGAGCCTAGAGATCGTAATAGTCGTGCTAGTATTCAGGAACCTATAATTTTGAGTACGGTAAGAAGGTTGCAAAATGTTTCTTTCCCTAATAAAATTGTTTTTAGATTGTATGGTTGGGGTTCTAACGGAGAGGATGATGAAGATGAGTTTTTTGGATTTGGTAGAAACCCTCGTGAATTTAATGATCTAACTATTAAAGGAGAGGTATCTTCTTCTGCAGGTGCTCCGCCAATAGAACCTTTAGAACCTGCTGTTTGGAATGGTAATAATTGGGAAAATGATATAGTACCTTCTCCAGAAAATCAACCTACAAGAGATGTGGTTATTGCAAGAGGTGCGTATAATACAAATGATGGTAATATCTCAGCATGTAATTTAACTGTTAATGCAGGTGCTGTTTTAATTGTTAGTAATAATACTTATGTAGAGGTTGTAAATAACGTTAATGTAAACGGGATTTTATTTGTTGGATCTGAAGGTAATTTTGTGCAAAACAGTGATTCAGGTACCTTTAGGCTTGGTGCTATAGGCGGGGCAACTGTAAGAAAACAAACGCCTAAAAAAAGTCAAAACTTACATTATACGTTTTGGAGTAGTCCTGTTAAAAACTTCTCATCAGGACAAGCATTTCAAGGTGTTGATGCTGATAGACGATTTTTGTTTGATGCAGCTAATTATCTAGATTTAAATAATGATAATGTACCTGATGATCCAAGTGTCTGGAGGATTGTTCGTGCAAATGAAAATCTAATACCAGGAGTAGGCTATGCGGCAACTTCTTCTAACCCAGGTTTTTTCGAGCGAAATAATAATAATGGTGGTCCTCCAAGATCTATAGAAGATGTTATTAGATTTAATGGAGAGTTTAATACAGGTACTATATCTGTAAATATAGAGCATGATGCTAGAAATAGAAGAACTTGGAATCTTATAGGTAACCCTTATCCGTCTGCAATAAATTTTGATATACTTATTGCTGAAAATTCAGACCTAATAGAAGGTATCGGATATTTTTGGTCACAAAAGAGCCCTCAAAGTGCCGATAATCCTGGTAATGATGGTTTAAATTTTAGTTTTGATGATTATGTTATGCGTAATGGTACAGGAGGAATTGGGGTTGGAGGACCGAGTATACCCTCTGGACAAAGTTTTTTTATAGCAGGTTTAAGAGACGGGCAGTTAAATTTTACAAATGCTATGCGAATTGCAGATGGTAATGCGCCTCTTCTTCTTAAAGGGGGTGTTAAGTCTAAAAAAAGTACATCTTCTTTTATTGGTAAAAATAAGTTATGGATTAACTTAATATCAGAAAAATCTATATTTAATCAGATATTAATTGGGTATGTAAGAGGAGCTTCTAATGAAGAAGATGAGTTGCTTTTTGATGCACCAAGTCTTTCTACAGGAGGGAATTTACCTGCCGTAATATATTCTAGAATTGAAAATTCTAGAAAGAAATTTGCAATTCAAGGTAGAGACATACAAAGTGTTGCAAATGAAGATATTGTTAATTTAGGGTTTATAAATAGTGTAAATAATTCAACGGTATTTAGAATTTCTATAGCAAAAACAGAAGGAAATTTTTTAAAAACAAATAATGTATATTTAAAAGATAATTTGTTAGATATTACACACAATTTATCTTTGGGTGATTATAGTTTTACTGCAGAACAAGGTGAATTTACTGATCGTTTTCAAATAAAATTTAAAACAGATAACGTATTGTCTGTTAAAGATCCTGTTATAACTGAAAATAATGTTACGGTTAGTTATTTAAAAAATAATGTTATAGAAGTAAATACTAATAGTGATTTGAATATAAATTCTATTACTTTGTATGATATTTTAGGGAAGCAATTAACATTTTCTAAGCAAGAAATCAGTTCAAGAAATCAAATTAATCTCTTTAATTATAAAAGCGGTTTATATATAGTTAAAATAAAGTTGTCTGACGGAAGTACTGTTAGTAAGAAAATTATAAGATAAGTTCTAAAAAAATAGAAAAAGCGATTTAAATAAATTTTGAATCGCTTTTTTTTATGAGTATAATTAATAGTAGATTGCTAAATGCTTAAAGTAGCTTATCATCCTATATATAATCATCCGTTAAAAGAAGGGCATCGATTTCCTATGGAAAAGTATGACCTTTTGCATCAGCAATTGTTATATGAAGGTACTTGTTTACAAGAAAATTTTTTTGAGCCTGAGATTCCAAATAGCAAACATTTTTTTACAGTACATGATGCAGAGTATTTTTTTGATTTATTAAATATTACTTTAAATCAGAAAGCAGCAAGAAAAATTGGTTTTCCGCTTTCTGAGGCACTTATAGAACGAGAGATGATAATTGCAGACGGAACAATAAAAGCGTCTGAATTTGCTTTAAAATATGGTATAGCCATGAATATAGCAGGTGGAACACATCACGCGTTTTCTAACAGAGGAGAAGCCTTTTGTATGTTAAATGATCAAGCAATTGGTGCAAGATATTTGTTAAATAAAGGTTTGGTTAAAAAAGTATTAATTGTAGATTTAGATGTACACCAAGGAAATGGTACTGCAGAAATTTTTAATGATGATAATGAGGTTTTTACATTTTCTATGCACGGAAAAACAAATTACCCTTTTGTAAAAGAAAATTCTGATTTAGATATCGCCTTAGAAAACGATGTAGAAGATGAGGAGTATTTATCAATTTTAAAAAATAAATTACCAGATTTAATACATCAAGAAAAACCAGATTTTATCTATTATTTGTGCGGTGTAGATGTTTTAAAAACAGATAAATTAGGAAAGTTATCTTTAACAACTTTTGGATGTAAAGAAAGAGATGCTTTTGTTTTGCAAACTTGTTTTAATGCAAAAATACCTATAATGTGTTCTATGGGTGGTGGGTATTCTGCAGATGTAAATACCATTGTAAATGCTCATGCTAATACATTTCGTTTGGCACAAGAAATTTATTTTTAATTCTTGTATTCTAAAAGTTTAAAATCGGTATTAAACTCTCCGTAAGTAAAATACTGAATCCAATCTCCGAGGTTTATGTATTTACTATTCTCTTTTAAATCAATATTTAACGGCAAGTGTCTGTGTCCAAAAATAAAATAATCATAATGTTGCGTTGTTAATTTTTCTTTGCAGTAAAGTACAAGCCATTCATTTTCATCACCTAAATATTTAGCATCGTCATCACCAGAAATAAGTTTGTTTTTTACAGACATATAATGTCCTAAACTTACTCCTAAATCAGGGTGAAACCATTTAAACATCCATTTAAATAAAGGAAATGTAAATATCTTTTTCATGAATTTGTATCCATTATCACCAGGGCCTAAGCCATCTCCATGACCAATTAAAAACTTTTTGTTATTGATACAGAATTCTTGAGGAGATCGGAATACAGGGATGTTTAATTCTTTTTCAAAGTAATCATTCATCCATAAATCATGGTTTCCTATAAAAAAATAAATTGGTATTCCTTTGTCGCTTATTTCAGCCAGTTTACCAAGAACTCTTACAAACCCTTTAGGAACTACTGTTTTGTATTCAAACCAAAAATCAAATAAATCACCTAATAAAAAAATAGCTTCAGCATCTTTTTGAACCTTGTTTAACCATGCAACAAATTTTTGCTCTCTAGGAAAGCTGATTTCTGGAGTTGGGGCACCTAAATGTTGGTCTGACGCAAAATATATTTTTTTGCCTGCTGTGGTGTTTATCGTAATCATTGGTGCAAAGAAAAGCTATTCACCTGTACTTTCCAACTCTAAAACTTTAAGCAACATTTTATCTTTTTTGTGTAGTATTCTTTGAAAAGCCTCATCTCCAAATAACACATTGGCTATAGATGCTTTTAAATATTGTCTTACTTTTTCTTCTGCTTTAGCGCTTATTTTTTGCTTATTTTTAGATAAAAACTGATTAAGAATTAGTCTATCATTATCAAAATTAGCTATAAATTTCTCTAGTGTCCAATGTGATAATTTGTTTCTATTATTATCAACATATTCAAAAGCAAAATCGTTAACAGTGTTAAAATAAAAATTAGATATGTATGATGTGGTATCTATACCTACAAATACATCAGGTATAATACCACCACCACCGTAAACAGTTTTTCCTTTAGGTGTTTTAAATTTTAAAGAATCTACTACTTTTATGCTATCTTTATGCAGTAACTCACCATTTAATACTCTGTCTTGGTAGTCTTTGTAATATTCTTTATTTCCGTCTTTACTGTATGGTTTTTGAATAGAACGTCCGGTAGGTGTATAATAACGAGCAGTTGTTAGTCTTACAGCAGAACCATCACCTAAATCCATTTCTACCTGTACTAGTCCTTTTCCAAAAGAACGTCTACCAATAATAGTTCCTTTGTCATTGTCTTGTAATGCACCAGCAACAATTTCTGAGGCAGAGGCAGAATTTTCATCAATTAAAACATACAAACCTCCTTTTTCAAAACTTCCAACAGAAGTAGCATAAGATTCATCAATTTCTCCTTTATTATTTTTTGTAAAAACAATTAGCTTATCATCTTCTAAGAATTCATCAATTATACGGTTAGCAATGTCTATAAATCCGCCGCCATTACCTCTTAAATCTAAGACTAAATCTGTCATACCTTTATCGGTTAAAGTATTTAAAGAGGTTTTAAATTCTCTGTAGGTATTTCTAGCAAAACGGTCTAATTTTATATAGCCAATAGAATCATTTAGCATGTAGGCTAAATCAACACTTTTAATGTTTACCCTTCCGCGAGTTAAATCAATGTCGAATAAAGAATCATTGCTTTTTCTGTATATTTTAAGATTTACATTTGTGTTTGGTTTTCCTTTTAGATATTTAGGAACCGAACTTGTAAATAAATTTTTACCAAATAAAGTATCTGTATCTGCAATTAGTATTCTGTCTCCAGCCTTAATACCTGCTTTAATGCTAGGGCCTCCTTTTATAGGCTGTATAACAGTTATGGTATCGTTTATCATTCTAAATTGCACCCCAATACCTACAAAATTACCTTGCATATTTTCTGTAACTGCTTGTAAATTTTCTTTTGGAATGTATACAGAATGTGGGTCTAATTTGTCTAGCATTTGCTTAATTGCAACATCTAAAAGATTGTCTGTATCTACTTTATCTACATAATCTTTTTCAATAAAATTAATTAGTTTCTTAATTTTTAATTCTTGAGAAGATTTGTTAGATGTGCCTAATAAATTTGTAGGATTTCCGTTTAAAGAAATACCTATAATTAAGCCTAAAATTAAAGCAA
>CALHCK010000224.1 GCA_937936695.1 uncultured Polaribacter sp. | reverse complement strand
TACACAAACCTTTTTACTTTATTATCTCTTGCTGCAACTAACATATTTAAAAAACCCGAAACATTAACATCATTAGTAGTTATCGGATCTTTTATAGATCTAGGAACAGACCCTAAAGCAGCTTGATGCAAAATATAATCTACTCCAAAAGCTGCTTTATTGCAATCTTCTAAGTTTCTAATATCTCCTTCTATCAATTGATAATTCTGATGCTCTAAAAAAGAAGAAATATTCTCTCTTTTTCCTGTAGAAAAATTATCTAAACAAACAACATTATTCCCTTTATTAAGTAGAACTTCTGTTAGATTAGAACCTATAAAACCAGCACCACCAGTTATTAATATTTTTTTTCCTGATATTTCAATATCCATTTAAAAAAACTGTTTTTATCACTATCGTATAAACACAAATGTAATAAAAAAAGAGGTACTTAGTTAAAAACAAGTCTTAATAAAAACAAAAAAACTTCTACAAATTGTAGAAGTTTTTCTTTGTGGGCAATAAGGGATTCGAACCCCTGACCCCTTGGGTGTAAACCAAGTGCTCTGAACCAACTGAGCTAATTGCCCTTTAATGTATTTACTTTTTACTCATTAAAAAGTAATAAAAAATTCTTTGCTTTTTTCACTCTGCTTAGACAAAGAATGTTAAATAAAAAACTAATAAATATATAGTTTTTCTTGGTGGGCAATAAGGGATTCGAACCCCTGACCCCTTGGGTGTAAACCAAGTGCTCTGAACCAACTGAGCTAATTGCCCTAAGCGGTTGCAAATATACAACTAGATTTTAAATCTATCTAAAAAAAAAGCAATTATTTTTAAATAATTTCAGCAACTACAAATGTACTACCTCCTACATATATAATATCACTCTCATTAGCAGCTTCTAACGCTTTACTAAACGCATTTTTAACAGAGCTAAAAAAAGCACCTTCTAAATTATATCCTTTTGCTTTTTCTGACAAAACCTGCTCAGACAAACCTCTTGAAATATTAGGTTTACAAAAATAATAACTAGCATCCTTAGGAAATAAGGGTAAAATACTTTCTAAATTCTTGTCTGCAACTACACCTAACACAATATGTAGTTTAGTATATTTTTCTTTTTTAAGCTGATTTAAAACAACACTTAAACCTTCTTTATTATGAGCCGTATCACAAATAACTTTAGGAGTATTCTTTAAAATCTGCCACCTTCCTTTAAGATTTGTATTTTTAACAACATTTAAAAGTCCTTTTTTAATTTGCTCTATAGAAACAACAAACTCTGTTAACTGTTTAATTGCTGTTACAGCTGTTTTTGCGTTATTCTTTTGATAATCTCCTAATAAATCTGACGGATAAAACATTGTGTCATCAGAAGCAAAACATATAGGTGCATTTACTTTATCTGCCTTATTTACAAAAACAGACTTCACCTCTTCTTGTTTTTCACCTATTACAACTGGCGTATTATTTTTAATTATTCCAGCTTTTTCATATGCTATCTCAGGTAAGGTTTCTCCTAAAAATTGCGTATGATCTAATCCTATATTTGTAATCACAGATACTTCAGGAGTAATAATATTTGTTGAATCTAATCTCCCTCCTAGTCCTACTTCAATAATTGCAATATCAACCTTTTTCTTTGCAAAATAATCAAAAGCCAAACCAACAGTCATTTCAAAAAAAGACAACTTCTGTTTTTCTAAAAAAGATTTGTTTTTATCAATAAATAAAGAAACCTCTTCCTCAGGAATCTCAACTCCATTAATTCGTATTCTTTCTGTAAAGTTTTTTAAATGAGGAGATGTGTACAACCCTACTTTATAACCTGCTTCTTGCAAAATAGAAGCCAACATATGACTAGTAGACCCTTTACCATTAGTACCACCAACATGAATACTTTTAAACTTTTTTTCTGGATAATTTAACCATTCTGACAAAGCTAATGTATTGGTTAAATCTTTTTTAAACGCAGTTTTACCTTCTTTTTGATACATAGGTAACTGAGCAAACATCCAATCTAATGTTTGTTGATAATCCATAAAATAAACATTAATTAGTTAAAGAAAACTTATAAATAATAGTACCTGTTTGTTTTGTAGGTGCATTATTATCAGTATTCCACTTTGTTTTTAAAGCAGCTGCTTTTGCAGGCCCTAATAAACATGGAGCAGAATTTGTTGTTCCTTTTACACCTGCTAAGGCATAAATTACTTTTCCACTTTTATCAACCTGAATTCTAACAACTACAATTCCTTGTTCTTGACAAGATGGTTGTTCTTTTGGTTTAGACAACGCTTTTCTGCCCGCTAAATTATAATTACCACCAGAACCACTACCTGAAGTACCATAATATTTAGATGATTTTGCATCACCATCTACTTTACCTTTAACCCCTTGCGCTTTATCATCTCCTTCTCCTTTAGCTACTTCACCGTCAGATGAATTACCGCTTAACAAACTATTTAAAGCATCTTGGTTTTCTTTAGACGGTTTTGGTTTAGGCTTTGGCTTAGGTTTGGGTTTGGGTTTGGGTTTTACAATCTCTTTCGGCTTTTCCTTTTTTACAGCTTCTTTTTTTTCTTCTTTTACCTTCTCTACTACAGGAACCTCCTCTGTGGTTTCATTTGTTATTACTTCTTCCTGCACAACCTCTTCTGCTACTTCCTCTATAATTTCTTCTACCGTTTCTTCAACTTGTGTTGTTTCCTCAATAACCTCTTCTACCTGCTCCTCTATCTGCTCTTCATTAGCTGTAACAGTTTCTTTTATATTTTCTATAGGCTCTCCATTACCTACTTCAGAATCACCAAAGTTAATTGCCAAACCATATTCTTCTGGTTCGTCAACATACTGAATTCCATAATTTAAAATCCCAAAAACTAAAATCGATATAATCAATACTGTTATTACAGCTGACTTACGTTTATGTGCGGTATCTAAAACTGACATATTAATTGCCTTTTACAGCTAAAATCATTTTTAATTTATTCTTATTTGCAATATCAATTACTTTCATCACATTCTTATAAGGCACATCTTTGTCTCCTCTTATAACAATGGTCTTCTTTTTATCTGCACCTACATTTTTTAATATTTCGCTTTCTAAAATACCTACCTCTACTTTTGTTTTATTTATGTAAAACATAGATTCACTGGTAATGGTTACAGCAACAGATTTACTATTTTCGGTTTTTCCACCAGCTTTTGGCAACAAAACATCTATAGCACTTACAGTAACCAATGTAGATGTTAACATAAAAAATATCAGCAACAGAAAAACAATATCTGTCATTGATGACATATTAAATGAAGGGTCTACTTTATTTTGTCCTCGTAAATTCATTTATCTATTCAAAATATTAATAAAATAACACGTAACTTTTATACAGGTTCGTTTAGTAAGTCTAAAAACTCAACAGATTTAGCTTCCATTTGATACACTACCTTATTTGTTCTTACCACCAAATGATTATAGGTAATATATGCAACAATACCCACAATTAAACCCGCTACAGTTGTTGTCATAGCTGTATACAAACCATCGGAAAGCATTTTAATATCTATTTGTCCTCCTGCATTTGCTATTTCATGAATCGCAACAATCATTCCAATTACAGTTCCTAAAAAACCAATCATAGGTGCAGCACCAGCAATAGTTGCCAACACACTTACATTTTTCTCTAATTTATACACTTCTAATTTACCTGCTGCTTCAATAGCTGTATTAATATCATCTAAAGGCTTCCCTATCCTAGATATCCCTTTAGCAATTAATCTTGCAGTTGGTGTATTTTTACTTTCACATAATTCTTTTGCAGATTCTAAATTACCTGCAGAAACAAATTCTTTAATCTGATTCATAAAACCTTCATCTTCTTTTGATGCAGATTTTACAGCAAAAAATCTTTCAAAATAAATATAAATACCAACAGTCAGTAACACAAAAAGTATTCCTATAATAACCTGACCACCTACACCTCCATCCATAATTAAATTATAGATTGATAATGTTTTTTGCTCTGAAACAGCTTCTTCTAAAAGTTCTTTATTTTCTTGATAAAGTGATAGCATTTAACGTTGTTTTAATTTATTTAATAATAACGAATTTACTCTTTTAAAATTGTTGCAAAAAAAATCCTGAAATATATTTCAGGATTTTTTACAATTTATTTTTTTTAATGATTAAGAAAGCACCATTTTAACCATTACATATCCTAAACCACCTAAAACAATTGTATAAGGTAAAGCCATTTTAACCATTTTTCCGTAAGAAAGATTAATTAAAGGAGCTAATGACGATGTTAATAAGAATAAAAATGCAGCTTGTCCATTAGGTGTTGCAACACTTGGTAAATTTGTACCTGTATTAATTGCAATTGCTAATTTTTCAAAATGCTCTCTAGTTATGGTACCACTTTTAAAAGCGTTTTGTACTTCACCTATATATACTGTTGCTACAAAAACATTATCACTAATTGCAGATAAGGCTCCGTTTGCTATATAAAATAACCCTGGCTGAGAAGTAGGATCTTGTTGTAACGCCCAATTAATTATAGGACTAAATAAATGCTGGTCATGTATCATAGCTACAATTACAAAAAACACAACTAATAACCCTGTAAAAGGTAAAGCTTCTTCAAAAGCATGCCCTAAACTATGCTCCTCTATAATACCCATAAAAGCAGTTTGTACAATAATAAGTGCTAAACCAATTAAACCTACAGGCGCAATATGTAATGCTAATCCTGCAATTAATAATACAGCAGAAACTCCCTGAATAATTAAAGCATATTTCTCTTTATCTGTTCTTTTTTCATCTTCTTCTATTGTGTAACCTTCAATAATATCTGCAGCTACTTTTGGTAATTTTGCTCCAAAACCAAACGTTCCTGTAAGCTCTAAAACCACAGTTGTTAATAAACCTGCTAATAAAACCGGAATTGTTATAGGCGCCATTTGAACAAAAAATTCAACAAAATCCCAACCTAAACGCTCACCAATTAATAAGTTTTGTGGTTCTCCTACCAATGTACACACACCTCCTAAAGCTGTACCTACAACACCATGCATTATTAAACTTCTTAAAAAGCTTCTAAATTGCTCTAATGTTTCTCCGCTTAATTCTTTACGGTCTAAAACTCCATCATCATTAAAATCTTGAGAGCTAGAATGTATTTTATGGTAAACTCCGTAAAACCCTACAGCTACACTAATTAATACTGCTGTTACTGTTAATGCATCTAAAAAAGCAGATAATATTGCCGCTAAAAACACAAATAGTAAAGAAAGTACAACTTTAGACTTTATTTTTGTAAATACTTTACTAAAAATAAACATTAATAAAGGCTTCATAAAATAGATACCTGCTACCATAAAAACAAGTAACAATACTACTTCTAAATTCTGATCTACCTCATGATAAGCATTATGTGGTGTTGTTAACCCCAAAGCAATTGCTTCTATTGCTAACAAACCTCCAGATTGTAACGGATAACATTTTAACGCCATTGCTAGCGTAAAAATAAACTCTGCAATAAACAACCAAGCAGTTACTGTTGGTCCTAAGACAAAAATTGAAAAAATATTAAAAATTAAAAAACCTATCATGGTCATTTTAAACCACTTTGGAGAATCTCCTAAAAAGTACTTAAACATATTATTTATGTGTTATTTATATTATTACAATCATCAACAATTTTATTTATAACTATTAAATAAACTACATGTATTTTAAAATAATTACAGTTTTGTAGTTTTTTTTATGTTTTATAATTGCTTTTGATTTTTGAGTTTGACAAATTTAATCGAAAAAAACTACTACCCAAATTTTTTATGAACTCATTACAATGTATATACTACTCCTGAGCAATGATCTTTTCGCGCTCCTGTAACACTAGCCAAACAGTTTATTTGATTTTTAGATTTTAACAACCCTAAAAAAGCAAACAATAATGCTTCTTTAAAATCTATCAACTCTTTACTAGGCAACTCAATAACTGTTTGACTGTAAAAAGAAATTCGTTCTATTAAAAAAGTATTAAACGCTCCACCTCCAGTTATTAACACTGAATTACTTTTATAAATTACCTTACCTATTTGATAAGCAACATGCTCTACAAAAGTTCTTAAAACAGTAATCACATCTGTTTCTAAAGCATCAATTAATACAAAAACTTCTTTTTTCACCCACTCTAAACCCAAAGATTTTGGTGGTTTTTGATGATAAAAATCAAGCTTATTTAATGCATCCAACAATTCTTTATTTATTGTTCCTTTAGAAGCAATACTTCCCGCATCATCATATTCATAACCTAATTTATTTACATAATAATTTAAAACAATATTTACTGGGCAAATATCAAAAGCAATTCTTTTACCTTTTAATTTATATGATATATTAGAAAACCCTCCAAGATTTAAGCAATATTCATAATCAGAAAACAACAATTCATCTCCAATAGGTACCAAAGGAGCTCCCTGACCACCTAACCGAACATCTTGCGTTCTAAAATCGCAAATAACTTTTTGCTTAGTATTATTTGCTATTAATTGCCCATCACCAACTTGCAATGTAATTCCGTTTTCTGGTTGATGCAAAACCGTATGCCCATGAGAAGCAATAAAATCTATTCTAGAAATCGTAAATTTATTTACAAAACGCATCACTAAATCACCTAAAAAAACACCATACTCTTTATTAAGTATAAGTAAATTTTCATCTGAAAAATCGATTGCTGTTTTTAAACGCTGCTTCCATTCAGCAGAATAAGTAACAGTATCTGCATGTATAATTGTAAAATCTTTGTAATCTTTATTATTAAATCTTACATAAACAACATCTATCCCATCTAAAGAGGTACCAGACATTAAACCTATTATATAGGTATCTTTTTTATTCATATTTATAAAATAACAAAATCCGTTTTTAAAATATGTTTAAAATTAAGTATATTGTAAGAACTAAATATAAAATACCTCAAAAAAAAGCATATATGAATTTCAATCTAACAGAAGAACACATTATGATTCGTGATGCAGCAAGAGATTTTGCGCAAACCGAATTACTACCCGGAGTAATAGAGAGAGATAACAAACAAGAATTTCCGGATGAACTTGTAAAAAAAATGGGGGCATTAGGTTTTATGGGGATTATGGTAGACCCTAAGTATGGTGGTAGCGGAATGGACACTATATCTTACATATTAATTATGGAAGAACTTTCTAAAATTGATGCTTCTGCTTCTGTTATTGTTTCTGTAAATAATTCTTTAGTCTGTTATGGCTTAGAAGCCTTTGGTACAGAAATTCAAAAGCAAAAATATTTAACCAAACTAGCTACAGGCGAATTTATTGGTGCTTTTTGCCTTAGCGAACCAGAAGCTGGCTCTGATGCTACCTCACAAAAAACAACCGCTATAGATAAAGGAGACCATTATATTATTAATGGAACAAAAAATTGGATTACCAACGGAGGTCGTGCAGATATTTATTTAGTAATAGCACAAACCGACAAAGAAAAAGGTCATAAAGGAATTAACGTTTTTATTGTAGAAAAAGGCACCGAAGGTTTTTATATTGGACCTAAAGAAGATAAACTTGGTATAAGAGGCTCCGATACACACACCCTACAATTTAACGATGTTAAAGTTCCTAAAGAAAATAGAATTGGTGAAGATGGTTTTGGTTTTAAGTTTGCTATGAAAACTTTATCAGGAGGTAGAATAGGTATTGCTGCACAAGCATTAGGTATTGCTGCTGGTGCGTATGAACTTGCCTTAAAATACTCTAAAGAAAGAAAAGCTTTTGGAACAGAAATTTGCAATCATCAAGCTATTGCTTTTAAATTAGCAGACATGCACACAGAAATTGAGGCTGCAAGAATGCTTGTAACCAAAACCGCATGGGACAAAGACCAAAATAAAAATTACGACACTTCTTCTGCAATGGCAAAACTATACGCATCTAAAGTAGCCATGAAACAAACTGTGGAAGCTGTACAAATACATGGCGGTAATGGTTTTGTAAAAGAATACCATGTAGAACGCTTAATGAGGGATGCTAAAATTACTCAGATTTATGAAGGCACTTCTGAAATTCAGAAAATTGTAATTTCTAGAAGTATCCTAAAAAAATAGGACTTATATTAAACATACACTAAATACATTTTATTAAACACATTTATATTAATACTCCAGTTATTTTAAAATAAAGTAGTTTCTTATAATGTTACATACCTTTTTATAAGCAATTGTATTTAGTGTACCATTTCTATATTGTACAACTGCAATCCAGAACCTGGTGCAATATGCCTTAAAAAAGTTTTATCATTATTTTCTTTTAATGAATCTTTTATAAAAGCTTCATCAATATTCCCTTTTCCTAATTCTATTAAAGTTGCCATAATTAATCGTATTTGGTACCTTAAAAAACCTTTCCCTTTTATTTTTAACACATAAGATTTCTCTGGAAAAAAATTAGCCGTTAAAATAGTATTCTCTACTATTTTGCAACTATCTATTGTTCTTTTAAAAATAGCATTCGCA
>CALHCK010000223.1 GCA_937936695.1 uncultured Polaribacter sp. | reverse complement strand
ATCAGATAATTCTAATAAATCTTTTCCTATTATTGGAGTAGGAGGTGTGCATTCTGCCAAGGACGCTTTAGAAAAAATAGATGCAGGTGCAGATTTGGTTCAAGTATATACAGGTTTTATTTACGAAGGTCCTAGTTTGGTTAAAAATATTAACAAGGCTATTTTAAATAAGTCATAAAAAAATAAAAATAGTGTAAACACAAAGCTTGATGCTATTATATGCATCAAGCTTTTTATTTTAGTGAGCATATGCATTAAAAAATGCAGATGTATCTTTAATATTTTTAATTCCTAAAATACAACAAACTTCAGATAGGTCAGAAAAATCTAAGCCACCAGCCGCAACTGCTTTGTTATTATAGCGTCCGTTTTTACCGTTGTATTTATTTGCAATGTTTATTGCAAGTTGCCATATATTAGTTAATTTAGTATTTATAATTTTATCTTGCCATGATGTATATGTAGCATCACGAAAACCAGGAGATCCATTGCCAACATCATTTCCGTCAGGAATTTTAACATAATCAGAATTTTCTTTCACAAATTGAAGACTTTCTTTCGAAGTAGACTTTTCATTCCAATTACTATGCTGAACTATATGAATATGTTTATTAACATTTAGATTCGGTAAATCGTGTTGAATAGATTTAATAAGTGCACTAGAAAAATCAGACTGACCTGCTTCAGCAATCCATATATCCCCATTATTTTTTAGTGTTTTTAACACTGTTTTTTTTACTTTTTTAATAGCATTGTCAAAATTTTTATGAGCATCAGTCCAATTATTACCAAAAGAAAGTTGAAGTAAATCATTTGGATGAACATACAAACCTTTTTGAACGCCATAGGTACCAGTAACTGCATGGTAGTTTATTTTAGAGTACTTTTTATGTGTTATTAAGGTTGCCATCGCAGCAATTGTATGTATGTCATCTACATCCGTTTTACAATCAAATTGTACTAATAATAAGTCTTTTTTTATATTGAATTTTTGTTTTTTAATAGGACTTTTAAAATTCATAAATATAATTGCCAAACCAATATATATTATTTTTTTATAGTTCATATGATGTGTATTTTTTATGTTGTAGATTAATTGTTTATGATAAAAATACTATTTTTAAGATGTTTCAACTTAAAATTAAGGCTTTTATCCGATTAAACTTTAATTTAAAAACACCCAAAATAGTAAATATATATATATGCATGTCAGTTATTATCTGACTGATAGCCTATATCTTAAATTTTTTATTTATTAAAATTTTTGTGATTATTATTTTTTAGTTAACTTGTTGCTGTAATGTAATTTACAGAATTATCAATTTAACCATTTAATCCATTAATGTAATGAGTAAAAAAACTTCTTATCTTTTAGGAATTATACTCACCATTATTATCGGTACTATTCTTTACTATTTTTTGTGTTGTAGGTTACATCATAGCGCAGAAAATAATAATAGTAAAACAGATAATAAAACCGAGGTAAAACCAGTAATTAAGCAAGCAACCAAAAATGCGTTTTTAGTAAAAGACCCTAAAGGTAATTTTTCACTTGCTTTAAATAACAACTTTAATTTTAAAGTAGCTAATTTTTCTATATTAGAACCTGTTTCTACAGATTTAGAACAAGGAGTTGTACGATTAAAAGACTATTTAATAAAGAATCCATCTAAAACGGTAGATATTGTTGGTTTGTATAAAAGTAATGAAACCAATAATTCTGTATACCCTAATTTAGGATTGGCAAGAGCCAATAGTATTAAAAATTATTTGGTACTGCATGGTGTACCTTCTAAACAAATAGATACCTACGGTAGATTAGATGATTCAATAGAACCTGATACACAAAATACTTTATTCGGACCCTTAAAAATGAATTTAATAACTCATGATGATCCAGCTAAAGATGTATCAGATTTAGAAGCTCTAAAAAAAGTATGTCAGCATATAAAAGATAGTCCTTTAACATTGCATTTTAAAACAGGTCAAGCAGCTATTTCATTAACAAATGATCAACGTCAAAAAATAGCAGACATTTCTCATTGTGTAGACAAGTTAGAAGTTAAAATTAAAATAGTAGGGCATACAGATAATACTGGTAATGCTGATAAAAATTTAATTTTAGGAAAACAGCGAGCAGAATTTGCAAAAAGCTACTTAGTTAAAAATGGCATATTAGCCAATACTATAACCACTTCTTCTAAAGGTCAAATGGTACCAATTGCTGATAATAAAACAGCAGAAGGTAGAGCAGAAAATAGAAGAACAGTAATAACAATAGAATAAAAATTTAAAATATAAAAATATGATTTGGTGTATATTAATTCCATTAATTGTAGGTATTATCTGTGCAATTTTAGGTTACTTATTAGGAAAAATTAGTAAAAAATGTAATTATGACGATTATGAGTTAAAAATTAAAAAATTAAAAGAAGAATTAGAAGCTTGTAAAAAAAGTAAACAAGATTTGCACAACGATTTAGAAAAAACAAAAAGTGCATTAACAACGTGTAATATAGATTTAGATGCTTGTAGAAATAATAAAATTTCTTTAGAGGCAGATTTAAAAGATACAAAAGCGTCGTTAGCATCTTCATTAGCTATTAGTAGTACCGCTGCGATATTGCCATTTAGTGCAGATGCTGCTAAAGCTGTTTTTGGTAAAAAAATAAAACAAGACGATTTAAAAATTGTAGAAGGTATTGGACCCAAAATAGAACAATTGTTTCATAATCATGATATTAAAACATGGAAAGCTTTGTCTGAATGTTCTTTAGAAAAATGTAAAGAAGTGTTGCTTTCTGGTGGAGATCGTTTTAAATTACACAAACCTGGTACGTGGCCAAAACAAGCTAAATTGGCTTATGAAGGAGAGTGGGAAGCTCTTTTAAAATGGCAAGACGAGCTAGATGGAGGTAGATAAGATTGTTCAATACAACCAATAAACTAATAAATAAAAAAAGTCTTTTCTTAATAGAAAAGACTTTTTTTATTATAAATCAGGTTTACAGATAATTAATTTAAAAACTATTTAAACTTTCTTTGATTGTTAGTTATAGCTAAATCATTGATGCTTGCAAATCTTTTTTTCATTAATCCGTTACTATCAAATTCCCAATTTTCATTTCCATAAGCTCTAAACCATTTGCCTTGTTCGTTTTGGTATTCGTACTCAAAACGTACTGCAATTCTATTGTCTGAATGCGCCCAATACTCTTTTTTAAGAGTATAATTTTTTTCGTTTTCCCATTTTCTAGTTAAAAAATCAATAATCTCTTCACGTCCATTAATAAAAATATTTCGATTTCTCCATTCGCTATCTATTGTATAAGCTTTGGCAACTTTTTCAACATCTTTGCTATTCCAAGCATCTTCTGCTTTTTTTATTTTTTCTATAGCTGTTTCTTTTGTAAAAGGTGGTAAAGGTAATTTTTGCTCCATGGTATAGGTTTTAATTTATAAAGTAGGTCGTAATAAACACTATTTATTTAATAAAATAAGCAACTATTTTTTTAGTAATAATAAAAAAGATGTTTAAAGAGCTAAATTATATTAGTTGTAATAGGAAAATGCAACTAATAAGATATTATTTTTTAGTAGGTATTTTATCTCTTTCAATTTTTCCTTTCTTCAAAGCTTTATGATTCTCATAGCAGTCTAAAACAGCCTCGATTATCTGTAAGTCAGATGCTTTTTTTATAAAATATTCAGAGTAATTACAATTGGTTAGTAATGCTGTAAGTTCTTGGCTATCCATTTCTAAATATTCCATCATAACCTCTCTATCAAACTTACCGGCAAGCATTTTACGTAAATTATCCTCTTTCTTTAACTTTTTTAATTTTTTTAATTTTTTAGGTTTTTTTCCAAAATGACTATACAAGAAATCTACCGGATTAAATAAGGCAGCAATAGGAGAGGAGAAGTTTTTTCTTTTTGGTTTACCAACTTCATAAGTTTGCGGTAATCCGTTTATTTTTATTCTAGTAAATCTATCCTGTGGTACTTGCTTAACATCAATTTCTAATACGCCAATTAAATCTGTAGACTTAATTACAATTTCTTTAACCTCTTCAGGTTTTTCGTAAAGGGCAATAAGTAATTCATTTCCTTTTAGTAAATCATTAGTTATTTTTAATTTAATAGATGCAAAACCTAAATAAGATACTAAAATGGTATCGTTTACCTTAGTTGGTAATTCAAAAAAACCTTTATCGTTAGTAATTGTACCCTGTACACTATTAAGATTTAAAATATGAGCAGCACTTAACGGAGCTTTAGTATCTGTGTGTACAACCTGCCCTTTTAAATTTATTTGTTGCTCTTTTTTATCTTGTGAAAAACTGCTTAAAAAAGTAAGAAAGCATAAAAAAAATAGAATTCTTTGCATATATACAATATTAGTAATAATTGCGCTTACAAAGGTTAATTTTTTGTGAAACTAGGTGTTTTAGCTTCTAATTTATTAAAATCGTATAAATTTTTATCTAATAAATGAGACGGAAAAACATTTTGTAAAGCATTCATCATAATTGAGTTTCTATTAGGAAAATCTTTTTCCCAGTCAGTAATCATTTGTTTTACTTTTTTACGTTGTAAATTTTCTTGAGAACCACATAAATTACATGGTATAATAGGAAAATTTCTATGATTAGAATATATTTCTATATCATTTTCTTTACAGAGTGCTAATGGTCTTAAAACGATTAAATCTCCAGCGTCATTTTTAAATTTAGGAGGCATGGTTTCTAGTTTACCAGCAAAAAAGAAATTTAAGAAAAAGGTTTCTAAAATATCGTTTCTATGATGCCCTAAAGCAATTTTATTACAACCTAAATCTTTGGCAGCTTCATATAAAGTACCTCTTCTTAATCTAGAGCACAAGCTACAGGTTGTTTTACCTTCAGGAGTTTTTTCCATAACAATTTTGTAGGTATTTTTTTCTATAATTTTATAGTCAACCTTTAAATTGTCTAAATAATTAGGTAATACTTCTACAGGAAAACCAGGTTGTTTCTGATCTAAATTAACAGCAATGATATCAAAAGAAATAGGAGCCACTTTTTTAAAATAAAGTAGCATATCTAACATGGTATAACTGTCTTTTCCTCCAGAAAGGCATACCATAATTTTATCGCCCTCATTAACCATTGTAAATTGCTGAATGGCTTCTGCTACTGATTTTTGAAGTTTTTTTGTAACTTGTTTCATACTATCCATGTATACAAAAATAGTGGTTTGGTATTAAAATATAAAAGGTATATAAAAATAAAAACCTCACTATTGTGAGGTTTTTATACTTTTTAAAAATACTATCTTTCTCTACGTTTTCTTCCAAATCCGCCAGATTTTCTGTCTCCAGAACTACTACTTCTTTCAGAAGAACGTCTATCGCGTCTATCTCCATTATTACTTCTTCTAGAGTCAGAAGATCCTTCAGAGTTTCTACGTCTTCCAAATCCGCCATCTTTTTTACCAAAAGGCTTTCTACCACCTCTTCTTCCACCACCAGAACGTTCTTTTTTAGTGATTTCTACATTTACAGATCTACCATCAAAATCTGGCTGATTAGAAGAAAAAGCTTCTAAAGTATCATTTTCATAATTTTTATCAATCTCAAAGAAAGAAAAAGTATCTAAAATGTCTATAGCACCAATTTCTATTTTATCACCTATATTTTGGTCGTTAATTAAACCAATTAATTTGGCAGGGTTTAAACTGTCTTTTCTACCAATGTTAATAAAGAAACGAGTCATGTTTTCATCAACACTTCTAGATCTAGAATTACCTTTAGATAAGTCGTTTAAATCTTTAGCGTTTTCATAATAAGCCAACATTGTGTTAAACTCTAAAGAAACAAACTTTTTAATAAGTTCTTCTCTATCTAAGTCTGCTAATTTCTCATAAATACTAGGTAAAAACTCATTTATTTGAGATTCATTTACAGTAATATTCTGTACCTTATCTATTAAGTGCATTAATTGATTTTGGCAAATCTCTTTACCAGAAGGTACTTTTGTTTCAATAAATTTCTTCTTAATTATTCTTTCTATTGGTCTTAGTTTTCCTTTTTCTTTTCCGTTTACTAAAACAATAGAAATTCCTTTATTACCAGCTCTACCAGTTCTACCACTTCTGTGGTTATAGTTTTCTATTTGATCTGGTAATTTATGGTTAATAACGTGTGTTAATTCAGTAACATCTAATCCACGAGCAGCAACATCTG
The DNA here is from genome assembly GCA_937936695.1 of uncultured Polaribacter sp. Taxonomy (GTDB): domain Bacteria; phylum Bacteroidota; class Bacteroidia; order Flavobacteriales; family Flavobacteriaceae; genus Polaribacter. Next base: position 13,474 of record CALHCK010000223.1, on the reverse strand, counting down.
TAGCAACTAAAATCTGAATTGTTTTTTTTCTGAATTTACCCATTACAGAATCTCTTTGCGCTTGAGATAAATCTCCATGCAAAGCATCTGCATTATACCCATCTTTTATTAAATTATCTGCTACTTCTTGAGTTTCTCTTCTGGTTCTACAAAAGATAATAGCATATATGTTTGGGTTTAAATCTGCAATTCTTTTTAAAGCAGGGTATCTTGTTCTTTCTGTAACATCATAATACTCATGAGATACATTGTCTGAACCCTGATTTTTTTCACCAGAAGTAATTTCTACTGGTTTAGTCATATAGTTTCTAGCAATAGCTTCTACCTCTCTAGGAAAAGTTGCTGAGAATAATAAGGTTTGTTTAGTTTCTGGTGTAGCTTCTAAAACTTTATCTAGTTCGTCTTTAAAGCCCATGTTTAACATTTCATCTGCTTCATCTAAAACCAACCACTGTACATTACCTAATTTTAAGGCTCTTCGGTTTATTAAATCTACAGTTCTACCAGGAGTACCTACAACTATTTGAGAACCTCTTTTTAAAGATCTAATTTGATCTTCCATACTAGAACCTCCATAAACTGTAGTTACTTTTACACCTTTTAGGTATTTACAAAAGTCTTTAATGTTGTTACCAATTTGTACTGCAAGTTCTCTGGTAGGAGACAATATAATTGCTTGTACATTACTATTTGTTTCGTCTATAAGCTCTAATATAGGCAAACTAAAAGCAGCAGTTTTACCTGTACCTGTTTGTGCAAATGCCTTTAAATCGTCTGTAGAAGATATAATTTGCGGAATAGCTTTTTCTTGAATTACTGTTGGTTTTTCGTAACCTAAATCTGTTAAAGCTTTGTTGATAGGCTCTTTTAAGCCTAATTCTAAAAATGTTGACATTACTGTGTTTTTATTGGATTCACAGAACGCCCACCTGCAAACCCGGATTATAAATTTTGGGACTGATTTTTAAAGAGTTATACTCACGTAAAAAATCGTGCAAATGTACATTAAAAAAACAGAAAAACTTGTATAAATTATGTTTATTCTGTTTTACTAACTTTTTTTAATTGAGAATGTATTTTTCTAGAAGATATAGAAGCGTAGCCATTTACTACAGTGCCTTTACTATTTACAATAATAGCTCTTGGTAATTTACTTGTTAAAAAAACATTAGCTTCGCTATTGACATCTATATAAAACTGTTTATTAGCCGCTATTTTATGAATAAGCTTTTTAATAGGAGCATCTATTCTAACAGTAATAAATTTTATATTACGGTATTTTTTTGTGAAAAAATTTAACCTAGCAGATATAAAATCATGAGAAACAAATTCTGGGTTCCAAAAGAAAATAAGAGAATTTGTATCTTTAACAATATTTTTTATTTTGTCTTTTTCTCCTTTGTAATTAAAAACATCAAAATTTATTAAAGTTGTTTTCTTGTGAATAGTCTTTAAATCGTTTAGTAATAATTCTATACGATCCTTATCTGTTGTATTGGTTGTTAAATTAAAGTAAGTATTAAATGTTTCTTTATTAATGTTACAGCTAGATTTTTTATAAAAATGTTCTATAACAGTTTGCCTTAAAAACGCATTTTTAGATTCTTCAGAAGTTATTTTATCATTAATTACTTTTAATAAATCAACTGTAAATTCAGAAGAATATTCACGCATTCTTACATCATGACCTAAAGAATATGCCGCATTGTACAAATAATCTCTAACATAATTAGAGTACGGAGGATAATACATTAATTGTTCATTATTAATTTCTATAGCCTCTCTATATTTATAAAACTCAGGTCTGTAATCTTTTATACTTTTATTTTTGGTGTATTTAGTATGAATAATAGGAAACCTTTCTGCTCTAGAATAGACAGGGTAGGTAAGTGCTACTTTTAAAATTTTATTAAATTCAGGAGTTTCGTTTGGATGATTTTTTAAGTACTCATCATAAGTTTTTTCTTTTGAATCAAGAATAGAATCTATTTTCCTTTTAAACTTGTAAGAATCAAATTTGTTGTAGTGATATAACTTTTTGTTTTCTTTTTCGTATTGCAAAAAGCAATCCATTAAAATATTATTTCTTTCGGCTCCTTTACCAGTAAAAACCAAACTTTCGTCAAAATCCCATGTATTAAGCCTTAACATAATACTATCTTTAGGCTCTAAGTATAAATATTGATTTTCTACTCCATGCTTAAAATAAAACAACCCCTCGTTAGCATCTTTAATTCTACCAGCAAATTTGTTTTTTTTATCAAGATATAAAGTGTCTATTACTTTGTCTTTATGGAATAATACAACGTATTTAGATTTTGGGTGTATAATTTTACCACCAAAAAAAATACTAGTATCTTCTTTAGCACATCTTGTTAAAATGCACAGGGTTAAAAAACAGTAAAAGAAATTTTTTATCATCTACGTTATTACTTTGCCACAAATTTAACTATTAGCGGCAGCCTCTGCTGTTAATTGATTGTTAAATTCATTTAAAAAACGAGGCGCAAATATAGGTATCTTTTTTTTTATGAAAAACGAATAGCTATGAAGGCCAAAAGAGAAATCAAATTCGTATTTTTGCACAAATTTTAAAAAAATCATATGTTATCAGTTTCTAATTTATCTGTACAGTTCGGAAAACGTATTTTGTTTGATGAAGTAAATACCAAATTTCAAACAGGAAACTGTTACGGAATTATTGGTGCTAATGGAGCAGGTAAATCTACTTTTTTAAAAATTCTTTCAGGAAAACAAGATGCAACCTCAGGACAGGTGCATTTAGAACCAGGAAAAAGAATGTCTGTTTTATCTCAAAATCATAACGAGTTTGATGAGTTTCCGGTTTTAGAAACCGTTGTAATGGGAAACAAAGAACTATTTAATATTAAAAAACAAATAGATGCTTTGTATGCTGATTATTCTGATGAAAATGCAGAAAAAATTGGAGAATTACAGATTGTTTTTGAAGAAATGAATGGTTGGAATGCAGATTCTGATGCTGCAGCAATGTTATCTAACCTTGGTATTTCTGAAGAATTGCATTACACTTTAATGAAAGATTTAGATGGTAAACAAAAAGTACGTGTGTTAATAGCGCAGGCTTTGTTTGGTAATCCGGATGTATTAATTATGGATGAGCCTACCAATGATTTAGATTTTGAAACCATTGGTTGGTTAGAAAACTTTTTAGCAAATTACGACAATTGTGTTATTGTTGTATCGCATGATAGACACTTTTTAGATGCTGTCTGTACTCATATATCTGATATTGATTTTGGTAAAATAAACCATTACTCTGGTAATTATACTTTTTGGTACGAATCTTCTCAGTTAGCTGCAAAGCAAAGAGCACAACAAAATAAAAAGGCTGAAGATAAAAAGAAAGAATTAGAAGAGTTTATTCGTCGTTTTTCTGCAAACGTAGCAAAGTCTAAACAAGCTACGTCTCGTAAAAAAATGATTGAAAAGTTAAACGTAGAAGATATTAAGCCTTCTAGTAGACGTTACCCTGCAATTATTTATAAAAGTGATAGAGAAGCAGGAGATCAAATTTTAAATGTAGAAGGATTATCAAAAGAATTTGAAGGAGAAAAGCTTTTTAATAATGTTGATATTAACTTAAACAAAGGAGATAAAGTTGCTGTAATTTCTAAAAACTCTAGAGCTGTAACAGCTTTTTATGAAATTATTAATGGCAATCAAGAGGCAGATGCAGGAAAATTCTCTTGGGGTGTTACTACAACACAATCTTATTTACCATTAGATAATTCTTCGTTTTTTCAGAATGGAGATTTAAATCTGGTAGATTGGTTAAGACAATATGCACAAACAGAAGAAGAGCGTGAAGAAGTATTTTTAAGAGGTTTTTTAGGAAAAATGATTTTTTCTGGAGAAGAAGCTTTAAAGAAAAGTAATGTTTTATCTGGAGGTGAAAAAGTACGTTGTATGTTATCTAGAATGATGATGAAAAGAGCTAACATTTTAGTATTAGATGAGCCAACAAATCACTTAGATTTAGAGTCTATACAAGCCTTAAATAACTCTTTAATAAACTTTAAAGGAACTATTATGTTTACAACTCATGATCATGAGTTTGCACAAACGGTTGCTAATAGAGTAATAGAATTAACACCTAAAGGAGTAATTGATAGGTATACTACATTTGATGATTACTTATCTGATCCTAAAATAAAAGAATTAAGACAAAAAATGTATTCTTAGAATATTACAAAAAAAAGGAAGCTATTTAGCTTCCTTTTTTTTTGTTAAAACAGATTAATACTGTTTATTTAAAAAAATTGATTTTATTTTTGTAACGGGCTAATAATTTTAACATCAGAAAAAGAAATAGCACCTCTAACCACACCATCTATGGTTGTTTTTAAAGCTTCTACCAATTGCATTTTTAATTGAGATTTATGATATATTAAACTTACTTCTCTAGCAGGTGGTGGTGTCGCAAATTCTCTTAAATGCTCTTTATCATTTTCATTTAAATCTAAAGTATGTAAATAGGGTAAAAGCGTCATACCTAAACCTTCTTTAGATAGTTTTATTAAAGTATCAAAACTACCACTCTCTAGCTGAAATTTCTTTTTATTATCTATTTTATGATTTCTACATAAATTAATAATACTATCTTTAAAACAATGCCCATCTTCTAAAAGTAAAATATCTTCCATTTCTAGTTCGTCTGGGGTAATTATTTTTTGATTAAAAAGCCGATGATTTCTTGGTATTAAACCAACAAAAGGCTCGTAATACAAAGGCTTTTCTTTAATAGCTTCGTTTTCTAATGGTGTAGCCGCAATAGCAGCATCTATATGGCCATCAGTTAATTTTCTAACAATTTCTTCTGTCGTTAATTCTTCTATAACTAATTTTACTTTAGGATATTTGTTTGTAAAATTATTTAAAAACATAGGTAATAAAGTGGGCATAATTGTCGGAATTATACCTATTTTAAACTCACCACCAATAAAACCTTTTTGTTGATGTACAATATCTAAAATTCGATTACTTTCATCTACAATAACCTTTGCTTGTTCTACAATTTTTACACCTATTTCAGTAAGTTCTATAGGTTTCTTAGAACGGTTAAATATTTGTACATCTAACTCGTCTTCTAGTTTCTGAATCTGCATACTTAATGTAGGCTGAGTTACAAAACTATTTTCTGCAGCTACTGTAAAGTTTTGATATTCTGCAACAGATAAAACGTATTTTAATTGAGTAATAGTCATGTGTAAACAATTTTAATCAAAGGTAATAAATCATCAATTATAACAATTAATTATTGCTTTAAATAATCGATAATTTTTTGCTATTGAATCTATTGATTCTATAACATTTTAAGTTTTAAAAAGATTTTTTTGAGCAATTTTATTTTTTAAGAAAACATAACGGATACTGTTTCTGCTTTTTTAGAAGTTGCATAATCATAAAATCCTTCGCCAGATTTAACGCCTAATTTACCTGCAGTTACCATGTTAACTAATAATGGGCAAGGTGCATATTTGGGGTTTTTAAATCCATTAAATAACACATTTAATATAGACAAGCACACATCTAATCCAATAAAATCTGCTAATTGTAAAGGCCCCATAGGGTGTGCCATTCCTAGTTTTAAAACAGTATCAATTTCTTGTACACCAGCAACATTGTTATACAAAGTTTCAATAGCTTCGTTAATCATAGGCATTAAAATTCTGTTAGCAACAAAACCAGGATAATCGTTAACAACTACAGGTATTTTATTAATTTTTTTAGCAAGCGCAACAATTTTATTTTCTACCTCTTTACTTGTATTATATCCTTTTATTATTTCTACCAGTGGCATAATAGGTACAGGATTCATAAAATGCATCCCAATAACTTTATCTGGTCTATTAGTAGCCGCGGCTATTTTTGTTATTGATATAGAAGAAGTATTGGTTGCTAAAATGGTATTTTTATTACAAACAGCATCTAATTCAGTAAAAATAGCCAATTTTAAGTCTACGTTTTCAGAAGCAGCCTCTATAACTAAGTCAGTGTTTTTTACACCTTCTTTAATTGTATTAAAGGTTTTTATATTTTGTAATGTGGTTATTTTATCTGTATTAGAAATTTTTTCTTTAGCTACCATTCTATCCAAATTTTTATGAATAGTAACCATAGCTAGGGCTAAAGCAGTATCAGAAATATCTATTAAACTTACATTGTATTTGCACAAAGCTAATGTATGAGCAATTCCGTTGCCCATAGTACCAGCACCTATAACAGCTATGTTTTTCATCAATAGAATATTTTAAATATTATTTTTGGGCGTTCCCTAAAGGTCGGGCTTTACGTTACAATCTTTTTTTAGATTTTTATTTTTTATTATAAAAATCTAAAAAAAGGATTTCCACTACAATCCCTAACGCACTTATTTATTAACCTAATATAAAACTATTAATTAATTTTATGTTATAAATATTTTTAGCATCAAGAAATGTGAAACTTTCAGTTATTAAAAACAATCAATAATCATTTGCGCAACCCTTAAAGCTTCTGTACCATCATTTAAAGTAACTACAGGTTTTGTATTGTTTATAATAGCGTCGGCAAAAGTTTCTAGCTCGTCTAAAATTGCATTGTTATTTTCCACTTCAGGATTTTCAAAATAAATTTGTTTTTTAACACCCTCAGCATTCTGTAAAATCATCGCAAATTCATCCTCTTTTTCAGGCACATCTTTCATTTTAACAACTTCAGACTCTTTGCTTAAAAAGTTTACAGAAATATAAGCATCTTTCTGAAAAAATCTAGATTTACGCATATTTTTCATAGAAATTCTACTCGCGGTTAAGTTAGCAACACAACCGTTTTCAAATTCAATTCTTGCATTTGCAATGTCTGGTGTGTCAGAAATAACAGAAACTCCACTAGCATGAACATTTTTTACTTTAGATTTAACAACAGATAATATAATATCAATATCATGTATCATTAAATCTAACACAACAGGTACATCTGTACCTCTAGGGTTAAATTCTGCTAACCGATGAGTTTCTATAAACATAGGGTTAGCAATAGTGTCTTTAACTGCTGTAAAAGCAGGATTAAAACGCTCTACATGACCAACTTGTCCTTTTATGTGATACTGACTAGCTAAAGTTTTTATAGCTTCTGCTTCTATTACAGTATTAGTTATCGGTTTTTCAATAAAAATATGACATCCTTTTTCAATAGCCAATTTAGCACAATCAAAATGCGATAGAGTAGGAGTTACAATATCTACAACTTCTACAGCATCTATTAATGCTTCGATAGAGTTAAATGCAGTATAACCAAATTCTTTTGCTACATTTTTTGCATTCTCTTCAGAAGGGTCAAAAAAACCAACCAAATCATATTTTTCTGATTCTTTTAATAAACGTAAATGAATTTTTCCTAGATGACCAGCTCCTAAAACTCCAACTTTTAGCATAAATAATTATTTTTTATCTTTTAATTTTAATAAAATCGAATACTAACAAAGATACAATTTTATGACTATTTGTTTAGATAAATTATTACTTTTAAGGTCTAGAACTAAATAGAATTTGAAAGATACAGCTAAACATCAAGGACTTAGAAATCAACTAGCAAAGGTATTAGAAGCTAAAGGTATTGCAGATAATAATGTGTTAAATGCAGTGCGCAAAATTCCGCGTCATTTATTTATAGACAGTAGTTTTGAGTCTCATGCTTATCAAGACAAAGCGTTTCCTATTGCAGCAGAACAAACTATTTCTCAGCCTTATACAGTTGCTTTTCAGTCTCAAACATTAGCGGTTAAACCAGGAGAAAAAGTTTTAGAAATTGGTACTGGTTCTGGTTATCAAACAGCTGTATTGTTAGAATTAAAAGCTGTAGTTTATTCTATAGAAAGACAACAAGAGTTGTTTAAAAAAACGTCTTTGTTTTTGCCTAAACTAGGATATAAACCAAAACGTTTTATTTTTGGTGATGGTTATAAAGGTTTGCCTGCAGAAGCTCCGTTTGATAAAATTATAGTAACTGCTGGAGCACCATTTGTACCTAAACCTTTGTTAGCACAATTAAAAATAGGAGGTAGGTTATTAATTCCTGTTGGAGATAAAACTCAAATAATGACTCTCTTTGTTAGAAAATCTGCTAAAGAATTTGAAAAACATGAATTAGGAGATTTTGCTTTTGTGCCTATGTTAGAAGAAAGGAATTAAAAACATTTTAAACGTGAGATATAAATAAAACTCTATCAAAAAATAATTTAATGGGTAGTTTTCTTTTTATCAATGTAGTGTCTTAAAACACCACCTTTTACGTTATTTACATCAAATTCTATAACAAACGCTTTATCATCTATACTCTGAACAATTCTGTACATTTTTTTAATATCAATTCTATTTACTACAGAGTGAATAATATCAAAATTTTCAGCTTCTTCATTATTATTGTATCCAGAAGATCCTTTGTATAGAGTAAGCCCAACACCTAAATCATTTCTAATAGCTTTTTGTATAATATTGTTTTTTTTAGAAACAATGGTAACTCCAATAAAATCTTCAAAACCTTCTATAACAGTATCTGTTACTTTAGCAGCAATAATATATGTAAGAATAGAGTAGAGTGCAACTTCAACAGAAACCACAAAAGCAGTAATAGAAAATAAAATAATATTAAATAGTAAGACTATTTTACCTATAGAAATTCCGAATTTGTCATTTAGGTATATTCCAAGTATTTCAGAACCATCTAAAACAGAACCATTTCTAATAGCAATTCCAATACCAGAACCTACTAATAAACCTCCAAAAATAGAAATAAGTAGTTTGTCATTGGTAATCGTTTGAAAATTCTCGAAATGAATAAATAACGCTAAACCTAAAATACTGATAATAGATTTTACAACGATTCTTTTAGAAACTGTAAAATAACCAAGAATTAAAAAAGGAATACTAAATATAAGTAACAAAAAAGACATATTAATGTCTACTTGAGTTCTAACCAATAAGGCAATACCTGTTACACCACCATCTAAAAAACCATTAGGAAGTAAAAAAGCTTTTAAACCTAAACTTGTAAGTATAATACCTACAAATATTTGAAAATATTCAAAAAAGTAGATTTTTGCTTTTTTACTATCCATAAAGTTTATATTATTTTCTTTGGCAAGCTAAAAGAGTGTTTTTTAACAGCATTGCAATAGTCATTGGTCCTACTCCACCAGGAACGGGTGTAATAAATTCAGATTTTTTAGAAACTTCATCAAAAGCAACATCACCAACCAATCTAAAACCGCTCTTTTTACTAGGATCTGCTAAACGAGTAATACCAACATCTATAACTGTTACATTATCTTTAATCATGTCTGCTTTTAAAAACTCAGGAATACCTATTGCAGCAACAATAATATCTGCTTGTAATGTAATTTCTTTTAAATTTTTAGTTCTACTGTGGCACATAGTAACTGTAGCGTTACCAACATTTCTTTTTTGTGATAAAAGAATACTCATAGGGCTACCTACAATATGACTTCTACCTAATACAACAACATGTTTACCAGAAGTTTCTACTTTGTATCTTTCTAAAAGTTCTAAGATTCCAAAAGGAGTAGCAGATATAAAAGTAGGTAAATTTAATGCCATTTTACCAACATTTGTAGGATGAAAACCATCTACATCTTTATCAGGATCTACAGCCATTAAAATTTTTTGCTCATCGATATGTTTCGGTAAAGGTAACTGTACTATAAAACCATCAATATCCTTATCTACATTTAAAACAGCAATCTCATTAAGTAGTTCTTCTTCGGTAGTTTCTTCAGAAAGTCTAATTAAAGTAGATTCAAAACCTACACGCTCACAGGCTTTTACTTTTGCATTTACGTAGGTAATACTAGCACCATCATTACCAACAATAATCGCTGCCAAGTGAGGTGTTTTTTTACCTTCATTTTTTAATTCTCTAACTTCTAAGGCTATTTCTTCTTTAATGTCTGCAGAAGTTTTTTTTCCGTCTAATAAAATCATGTCTTATTTAAAATATATATGGTAATATTGATATTAAATTTGTTAAATTGTTTTAATACTGAATAATTTTTTTCTAAAAGATTGTATTGTTCATCAGATAAGTTATAAACAGTAGAATATAATACATATTTATTATTTCCTGTAAATGTAGTAAAAGCTTTTCTATTTTTACTAAAATCAATATCATCTATAGTTGTTTTGTTAGGAAAAAAACTAGCTACTTTAGAAATATTAATATTTTTATTATTTAAATAATTAATTGCATCTTTTCTTAAATTATGATAGGGTACGTGTGCTAAACTAGCATCCCAACCTTGGGATATTCTTTTAGGATATATCCAAAAATTACCTGTAATTAAACCAATTAATAATAAGCTGTATAATAGTTTTCTATTAGAAAAATAGTTCGTTAAAATAGAAAAAGTTAAAATAGTTAGTATATTAAAAGATACAATAAAATACCTATGACCAAATGTATTTGTTGCTAATAAAGAAATAACAATTATAAAAATTACAGGTAAAAAAGCCAATAACAATAATTGTTTATTTTTTGTTTGTGAAATTATTTTTTTTCCAAATAAGATAAAACTAGCAATTAAAAAAATAAAAATAAATACTCTACCAAAATCTGAATATCTATGAATTAAAATGATAATATTTTTTAGAAAAATTTTTGGCGATGCAATTTGCCATAAACTAGCCCAAGGAGAATTTGGGTGTGTTTGTAACCAACCTTTGGTTATTAATCTCCATGCTATAAAGATAAGTCCGGGTAAACTACTTAAAATATAAAACGATAGATATTTAAAATTTATAATAGATTTGTATCCTTTTTTTTCAATAAATAATTTATTGAAAGATTCAAATAAGAAAATACCAGCCAATATCATCATACTTCTAAACGATACAATACTTAAAAAAAAGAATCCAATAAATTTTAGATTATTTTTTTTGAATAAAATTCCGTTAATAGCTAAAAAAAAGAAAAAAACAATGAGTACTTCAGGATTAACTATTACAAATTGAGTAGATAAAGTAGGGTCTACTATTGTTATAGTAAAAGCTAATATTTGACTTTTTTTATCTTTAATGAAATAGGTAATAAACTTAAACAATTGATAGAATACTCCAATTGTAAAAGGAAGCATTAACAAATGGCTAACCCAAAGTTTATGCCCAAATATTTTCCAAAACATAGCTAACAGAAAACCTAAAAAAGGTGGATGTCCAGGGTCAAATTCAATTGGTATAGACCAATTAAGTATAGAATTATCATAAAGATGATTTCCCATTTTTGAGGCAAAGAGCACATTGTCCCAAAACATTCCATTACCATTAGAAATAAAGAAAATACAAACAGCAACAAAAACAAAAAAAAGATTCTTTTTGTTTTTGAAATTAGAAAGTATACTCTGTAAGTTAAACATTATATAAATTAAAAAAGGCTACAAAATGTAGCCTAAAAATTATTGTTTCATGTTTTTCATCATCTGCATCATTTTTCTACCGCCGCCACCTTGCATCATCTTCATCATCTTACTCATCTGGTTAAATTGTTTCATTAACTGATTTACTTCTTGTATAGAAGTTCCAGAACCTTTTGCAATTCTTTTCTTTCTACTTGCATTTATTGTAGTAGGAGTACTTCTTTCTGTAGGAGTCATAGAATGAATAATTGCTTCTATACCTTTAAAAGCATCATCGTCAATTTCTACATCTTTCATAGCTTTACCAGCACCAGGAATCATACCTACAAGGTCTTTCATACTTCCCATTTTCTTTATTTGCTGAATCTGGCTTAAAAAATCATCAAAACCAAACTGATTTTTGGCAATTTTTTTCTGTAATTTTCTAGCCTCTTCTTCATCGTATTGGTCTTGTGCTCTTTCTACTAAAGAAACAACATCTCCCATTCCTAAAATACGATCGGCCATCCTGTCTGGGTGAAAAATGTCTATAGCATCCATTTTTTCTCCAGTACCAATAAATTTAATAGGCTTGTCTACAACAGATTTAATAGTTAACGCAGCTCCACCACGAGTATCTCCATCTAGTTTTGTTAATACAACTCCATCAAAATTTAAAATATCATTAAATGCTTTTGCAGTATTTACAGCATCTTGCCCAGTCATAGAATCTACCACAAATAAAGTTTCTTGTGGAGTAACAGCTTTGTGGATGTTAGAAATTTCAGTCATCATTTCTTCATCAACGGCTAAACGACCAGCAGTATCAATAATTACAACATTTTTGCTATTTGCTTTAGCATGTTTTATTGCGTTTAAAGAAATTTCAACAGGATTGTTATTACCAACTTCAGCATAAACTTCTACACCAATTTGCTCTCCTACAACTTGTAGCTGATTAATTGCTGCAGGTCTGTACACATCACAACCAACTAATAAAACTTGTTTTGCTTTTTTAGTTTTTAAAAAGTTTGCTAATTTTCCTGAAAAAGTTGTTTTACCAGAACCCTGTAAACCAGACATTAAAATTACTGTTGGAGATCCGCCAAGGTTAACACCTACAGTTTCTCCTCCCATTAAATTAGTTAATTCATCTTTAACTAATTTAACCATCAATTGTCCTGGATTAAGTGTAGTTAATACATCTTGTCCAATAGCTTTGGTTTGTACACTTTTTGTAAATTGTTTTGCAATTTTAAAGTTAACATCGGCATCTAACAATGCTCTTCTAACTTCTTTTAAAGTTTCTGCAACATTTACTTCTGTAATTTTACCATGACCTTTTAAAGTATGTAAGGCTTTATCTATTTTATCGCTTAAATTACTAAACATAATTTGTCTTCTTTTTTAGGAAAGACAAATATAAGAATTAGTGGTGATTAGTTTTAAAATTGATGATAGTTTTTTGTAAGTAAAATTCTATATTTAACACAAGAAAATAAACTTGTTTTTTAGATGCTATTTTTATAAAAAGTAATATCCTTTTTTGTTTTGATAATCAGTTGTTTACTTTTCTGAAAAGACTAATGATACTCCATTAATACAATGACGTTTACCAGTAGTTTCAGGTCCATCATTAAAAGAATGTCCTAAATGACCGCCACAAGTATTACATTTTAATTCTGTTCTAGCGTATCCTATTTTATAATCTACATCTAACTCTACATTTCCTTCAATAGCTCTATCAAAAGAAGGCCAACCAGTACCAGAATCAAATTTATGTTCAGATTTATAAAGTGGAGTTTTGCAAGCAGCACAACTATAAATACCGGGTTTGTAATTTTTGTTTAATGGACTTGTAAAAGGTCTTTCTGTACCCGCATCTCTTAAAACATAATATTGTAGAGCTGTTAACTCTTGTTTCCATTCGTTATCTGTTTTTACAACTTTGTAAGTTTTCTTTTCTTTTGATGTATTTTGCGCTTTACTAGTACAATTTACAAGTAAAAGAAATGCAATAAGAGTTAAAAAGTGTTTCATATAAAT
>CALHCK010000222.1 GCA_937936695.1 uncultured Polaribacter sp. | reverse complement strand
TCTCCTATTTTTAACATAACTTTTATTTTATAAAAAAACCGTTCAAAAAAGTATTTTTTGAACGGTTACAATATAAGAATTCTATTTTATGTTTTGTCTGTAATAGTTTACCTATTATATTGAGCAGCATATTTTTTTGCTGTAGGTAAATAAGCTCTTAAATCTTTAATTCTAGAAGCATTAGAAGGGTGTGTACTTAAAATTTCTGGTTGTCCACTTCCTCCAGATTTCTGACTCATTCTTACCCAAACTTCAGCAGCTTCTCTACCATCATAACCTGCCATAATCATAAAAACTAAACCTAATCTATCTGCCTCTTGTTCATGAGTTCTACTAAATTTTAACATACCTAAACCAGATCCAACACCAAAAGCAGTGTTCCACATTTGTTGCGCTTGAGCACTTTTACCAGAAGTTCCTAAAGCAACAGCTAAACCACCAAATTGTTGCAATCTCCCTTGACTCATTCTTTCTTGTCCATGTTTTGCAAAAGCATGTGCTACTTCATGCCCCATTACAGCTGCTACTCCATTTTCATTTGCACAAATTGGCATAATTCCGGTATAAAAAACAACTTTACCCCCAGGCATACACCAAGCATTTACTGTTTTATCTTCTATCAAATTAAATTCCCATTTATAAGAATTTGCTTCTTTAGACATATTATTGGCTCTCATAAAACGATCTACGGCTGCTGAAATTCTTTTTCCAACACTTTTAATCTGATTAGACATTGTAGTGTTATTTGATAATTTATTTTCAGCTAAAAAACCTTTATATTGAGCAAAACTTGCAGGTAAAACTTGAGAATCGCTAACAATATTAACACGTTTTCTACCAGTAATTGGCACTGTGCTACATTCTACAAAAAGGATAACTGTTAAGAGTAATACAACTATTTTTTTCATTTTATTTTGACTATTATTGTTTATTAATAAGACACTTTTTTTAGATAATGTCACAAAAAACTAATTTTATACAAATCTATTAACAATAAATTACTTTACATTTATTAAGATTCATACTAATATTTAGAAATTTAAAATTCTAACGTAAATATACATAAATCGTTAAGAAAAAGTAAAATCTAGATTTACAATAACTATTACTGTATAATTATACAAGTATATGATTTAAAAAATAACAGATACTTATCGTTTTAAACTAAAAAATAATCTCTTTTTCTTCACTTTTTAACATCAAAGAAACTTAATATTTACCTATTAAATTGTAAATTTACAACGATTTATAATTAAATTTAAGGCTAATATGAACAGTAAGAAAAAAAAGAAATCAACGGTAAAAAAAATATTAAAATGGATTGCTATTACTGCGTTTGTATTACTACTAATACTAGTTTCAACACCTTTTATTTTTAAAGATAAAATTGTACAAATGGTAAATAACACCATTAATAACAATATAAACGCTAACGTTACTTTTACAGATGCAAACCTTAGTTTAATAAAAAACTTTCCATTAGTTAGTTTAACGGCAAATAACATAGTTGTTGCTAATAAAGCCCCGTTTAAAAATGATACTCTTTTTAAAACACAAGAATTAAGTATTGCTTTAAAACTTACCGAACTCTTTAAAAAGCCTAACGAAGCTTTATCTATAAATAACATTGCTGCAAGAAATGGTGATATTAATATTATTTTTAATAAAGAAGGCTTGGGTAACTTTGATGTTGCTAAAGAAAGTACTAACACAGAAGAAACTAGCTCTAACAGTTCTTTTGCCTTTAATTTACAAGAATACAGCCTAGAAAACATCAACTTTAATTATATAGACAGAGCATCTTTAATGAGTTTTAGTGCAGACAGCATTCATCATATAGGTAAAGGTAATTTTGCGAACGATGTTTTTAATTTAACTACAGAAACTACTACCCTTGTTTCTTTTTACCTAGAAAACACAAATTACCTAAACAAAGTTCATGTAGATTTAGATGCTATTTTGGGTATCGACTTAAAAAACAGTAAGTATAGTTTTAAAGAAAATACAGCACACATAAATCAACTTCCATTAGCTTTTGATGGTTTTATTCAGTTAGTAGGAGATAATCAAGAATATGATTTACATTTTAAAACCCCAACATCATCTTTTAAAAACGCATTAGCACTTTTACCTGAGCAATATGCAGGAAATTTAAATACTGTTAAAACCGAGGGTAATTTTAACTTTGAAGGATTTATAAAAGGTACTTTATCAGAAAAAACAATTCCTACACTTAATATTCAGTTAATAGCAAAAGATGCATATTTTAAGTATGCAGACTTACCGAAAGCTGTAAAAAACATCAATATAGATACCAAAGTAATTAATACTACAGGTTTAATTAAAGACACTTATGTAAACTTAAATACTTTAAATTTTAAGATTGATGAAGATTCTTTTTCTGCAAACGGAAACGTTAAAAATATTACTACAAATCCATTAATTAATATGGCGGCAAAAGGAAAAATAAATTTAGAAAACATAAATAAAGTATATCCAACACCAGAACAAAACGAATTAGAAGGTATTTTACAAGCTAATGTTACTACTAATTTTGACATGAATGCCATTGAAAAAGAAAACTATGCAACTATTAAAAATTCTGGAGAAATAGCCGTTGAAAATTTTAAATACAACAGTAAAGAAGTTGCAAATCCTTTTTTTATTGATAAAACTTCCGTTTCTTTTAATACAAACACTATTAAATTAAATGAATTTAAAGCAAAAACAGGAACTTCTGATATTTCTGTTAACGGTATGTTAGAAAACTTTTATGGTTTTATATTTAAAAATGAAGTATTGAAAGGGAATTTTGCTTTAAATTCTACAATATTTAAAGTTGATGATTTTTTAACTTCTGATACAAATGAATCAGAAGAAACAACTACAACAAATAGCTCTTTAAAAATTCCGGCTTTTTTAAATTGTAAGTTTTCTGCAAATGCAAAGAAAGTTATTTACGATAATATTAATCTAACCAATGTTACTGGAGACCTTTATATACATGATGAGACTGTAGATTTAAAAAACTTAAAATCAGATATTTTTGGTGGTAAAGTAGCCTTTAATGGTAAGGTATCTACAAAAGAGAAAACTCCAAATTTTAATATGAACTTAGATCTTAAGCAATTAAATATTTCTGAATCTTTTAATAGCTTAGAACTCTTAAAATCTATAGCTCCGATTGCCAAAACTATAGAGGGTACATTTAATTCTGCTATTAATTTAGCAGGGAATTTAAAAGGAGATATGACACCTGATTTACAATCTATAACAGGAGATTTACTGGGTGAATTACAAAACACCAAAGTAACAGCTTCTAACTCTAAAATGTTGAGTACACTAAATAATAAAACAAAATTTTTAAATGCAGATAAATTAAATTTAAACGATTTAAAAGGTGCATTTTCTTTTAAAAACGGAATTGTTAATGTAAAACCAATGAATATTAATTACAAGGATGTTGGTGTACAAGTTTCTGGGAAACACGGTTTTGATAAAGACATGAATTACGATTTAGTTTTTGATGTACCTGTAAAATATTTAGGCTCGGAGGTTACTAATTTAATAGCTAAATTATCATCTAAAGATGCTTCCACTATTAAATCTATACCTGTAAAAGGTAATTTAACGGGAAGTTTTAGTAATCCTAATTTTTCTTCTAATTTAAAAGGAGCAACTAATTCATTGGTTAAAACTCTAGTAGAAAGACAAAAAAACAAGTTATTAGATAAGGGAAAAAATAAGTTAGAAAACATATTAGGTGTAACTACCACCAAAGAAGATAAAAAAGACTCTACTAAAGAAAAACAAAGTATTGAAGAAAAAGCTAAGGATAAAGTTAAAAATGTATTAGGTGGTTTATTTAGTAAGAAAAAATAATTACTTT
>CALHCK010000221.1 GCA_937936695.1 uncultured Polaribacter sp. | reverse complement strand
CTTTAAAGCACCGTATGCTAGAGTTACTATGGCAGATTCTATTAAGCATTTTACTGGTTTTGATATTACTGGTAAAACTGAAGATGAAATTAGAGCTGCTGCTAAATCTATGAATATAGAGGTAGACGAAACAATGGGGAAGGGAAAATTAATTGATGAAATTTTTGGTGAGAAGTGTGAAGGAAACTACATACAACCTACTTTTATTACAGATTATCCTAAAGAAATGTCTCCGTTATGTAAAGAGCACAGAGACAACCCAGAATTAACTGAGCGTTTTGAGTTAATGGTTTGTGGTAAAGAAATTGCAAATGCATACTCTGAGTTAAATGACCCTATAGACCAACGTGAGCGTTTTGAACATCAATTAAAATTGGCTCAAAAAGGAGATGATGAGGCTACGGAGTTTATAGATGAAGATTTTTTACGTGCTTTAGAGTACGGAATGCCTCCTACTTCTGGTATGGGGATTGGTATGGATAGATTAATTATGTTTTTAACAAATAATCAATCTATACAAGAAGTGTTATTCTTTCCGCAAATGAGACCTGAAAAGAAAGCGCCTTCTGTAGAATTAAATGATGAAGAAAAAGCGGTTTTAGCAATTGTTACTAAAGCAGAAAAAATAGATTTAAATGCTTTAAAAACACAGTCTGGTCTGTCTAACAAAAAGTGGGATAAAACAATTAAAGGATTAACTAAAAAAGAAGTTGCTAAAGTTGTTAAAACAGACGATGGTTTGTTTGTTGAGGCTTTATAAAACTTTTTACATAAAATTTAAAAAAGGAATTACAGTAATGTAGTTCCTTTTTTTTTGTGTCTTTATTTTTTGTAACATCTTATAAGTAATTGCTTTTTTTACGACTTACTACTTATAAATAAAATAACAAATTATGAATATTACATTAGCGCAAGCTGAAAAAATTATTTTAGTAGCAAAAGAAAAATCTGCTGAAATAGATACAAAAATGAATATTGCAATTGTTGATGCTGGCGCAAACCTAGTTGCATTTGCAAGAATGGATGGTGCTTGGTTAGGCTCTTTAGATATTTCTATTAAAAAAGCAAAAACAGCTCGCTATTTTAACATGAATACTGGTGTTATTGGTGAATTATCGCAACCCGGAGGTCCTTTATATAACATAGAACATTCTAATAACGGTTTAATAACTTTTCCTGGAGGTGTACCTATTAAAAATGAAAATGATGAAATAATTGGTGCTATTGGAGTTAGTGGAAGTTCTGTAGAAAACGACCATACAGTAGCAGAGGCTGGTGCCTTAGCTATTAATAGATAGTAATTAAAAAATCCGTTAAAAAGGAATTACAGCAATGTAGTTCCTTTTTTTTGTGTCTAATTTTTAGAGATATAAATTAAAAAACTTAAATTGGCTTTATTAGATTATTATTCTTTAAATATAAATCTGCTAACTTATACCTATGATTAATAATACCCTAAAAATTACATCTAACAAAATGGAAGATGTACTTTATGAGCTATTTTTAAAATATAATTTTTCTGAAGAAAAGGCAAAATTAATAGCTTCTGTACATACAGAAAGTACGCTAATGGGTGTAAATTCTCATGGAATTAACCGTGTACCTCTTTTTATTGATTATGTTAAAAAAGGGGTTATTAAAATTGATAATCAAGCCGAAAAAGTAGAAAGTTTTGGAAATATAGAGAGGTGGAATGGTAATTTTGGCTCTGGTGTTGTTAATGCTACAAAATGTACAAATAGAGCCATTGAGCTAGCTAAAAAACATGGTATGGGTTTGGTAGCTCTTAAAAACACAAATCATTGGATGCGTGGTGGTACTTACGGTAGGCAAATGGCAAATGCAGGTTGTATTGGTATTACCTTTACAAATACTCAGCCAAATATGCCAGCTTGGGGAGGTAAAGAAAGCAGAATTGGTAATAATCCTTTTGTAGTTTCTATCCCTAGAGAAAAAGGGCATGTTATATTAGATATGTCAATTTCTCAGTTTGCTTTTGGTACCATTAATAGCTATAAACTTAAAGGTAAAAAACTACCTTTTGTTGGGGGTTGGGATGATAATGATGAGCTTTCTAATGATCCTGAAAAAATTTTAAACAAAGAACGTGGTTTACCTATTGGTTACTGGAAAGGTTCTGCGCTTTCTATGATACTAGACATGTTAGCTACTTTATTATCTGCCGGAAATTCTACTTATAAAATTGGTTTAAACAATATAGAAACAGGTATATCGCAAGTTTTTATAAGTATTTACCCTAAGATATTTCATGACCAAGAATTACAACAAAAACTTATTAATGAAATCATAGACTACACACATAATGTTGCACCAATGAACCCTGGAGATAAAACCTATTATCCAGGAGAACAAAGTTCTTTTATTAGAGATAAAAATTTAATTAACGGCATACCTGTAGACAGTAGTATTTGGAAAAAAATAATTGATTTACTTAATGAATAAAAATAGTATACAAACTTCTTTTAATTACAAAAAACTACATTTTTTAGATGGTTTAGAATTGTTTGAAGCTGAAAATGATACTGATTTTTTTCCGTTTCATAAACACGATACTTTTTGTATTTCTATTATTACTTCTGGTACAGAAATATATAATACCAAAGACAATTCTTTTATAATACCTGCAAATACAATAGGTATTTCTCAAGAAAACGAGGTACATAAAAATACATCTTTAAATATAGAAGGTTATAGTTATAAAACGCTGTACATAAATAAAGATATTCTGTCTTACTTTAACAAAGGCAAAGAAATTATTAACTTAAATAGAACAATTAATAATGACATTCTATTTAAAAAACTACAACATTTATTTAACAACAATTGTAGTCTTAAAAATTTTGAAAAAACTCTACAAGAACTCTGTTTTTATAGTACCAATAATGTAAACGATTTTGGCTGTAAACTTTCTACAGATAAAATACATGAATATATAGCATCTGATTTTAACCATAGAATAGAAACAGATTCTTTGGCTAAAATGTATAATATGAGTAAGTATCATTTTACCAGAGAATTTAAAAAACAAACAGGTGTTACCCCGCAAAACTATGTTACGTTGTATAAATTAGAGCATGCTAAAAAGGCTTTATTAAGCGGTACAATATCTATTAAAGAAGTAGTATATGATTTTGGCTTTTACGACATGAGCCATTTTTCTAAAATTTTTAAAAAGTTTTACGGTGTGTCTCCTCTAGCATATGTTAAATCATTTTAAAACAGCAATTTTGTACAACTACAGTTACATACCCTATTGTATGTTTGTATAAAATTACAATTTTATGTTTTTAAGAAGTATAGTACTATTTATTTTATGTTTTTATTTTAACAACATAAAAGCTAACAATTTTAACACCTTACATGAAACAACCAATTTTAACAATAGTATTTGTTGCAATAAATTAAAGGTAACTTTTAATAAAAACATATCTACCTATTCTATTGTAGAAAGGTTAACTGCAGCCCATAAAGGGTGGTTATTTTGGATAGATGGTAAAAAAAAGTTTACCCATTTACCTATGGTAAGAAAAGCTTATTTAAAGTACAGTAAAAACAATAATACTAAAATTATTAAAAGTACTTTAAAATACTTGTCTATTGTTGGTAATCAGCAAGACTATACTTATCAAGCATTAATTCATCATAACACTTTTCCTAAAAAAGGGTACAAATATCCTTTAACAGATTTAAATTTAGATGATAAAAAATTAACCGCTCTTAAAATATATATAGAAGATTTAAGGTTGTTTTTTATTGAAAATAATATCAACACATTTTTTACAGAAAATAAATCTTTTATTAGAGGAGGAATTAAAGAATTCAAAAAAAATTCTCCTAATAAATACTATAAAAAACTCGAAAATTATTATGGTACAAAACTTTATAAATACAAAGTATATCTAGACCCTTTTAATACGATACCATTAGATGAAAAGGATAATGATTTTTTTCATGGTAATGGTTCAAAAATTAAAACAAAAAAAGGAGAAATCGCATGTATTGTATCTAGTCCATATTCACCTATATATTCAGAAAAAACTAACAAATACGGCTTTGATCATCCTGATTACGTAAAATTGATTCTTACCCACGAGTTTGGTCATTCTTTTATTAATGATAATGTATTTGATATTGATTTAGAAGCTTTGGATATAAAAAATATTTTTCCCCAGGAATTATTAGAAAAAATGAAACCTCAAGGGTATGGAAATTGGAAAATTTGCTTAATAGAACATATAGTAAGGTTGGGAGAAATAAGAATAGCTGAAAATTTAGGTGACAAACAAAGAGCTGAATTATTAAGAAAAGAACACATTAATAGATATCATTTTAAATACATTCCTTTTTTAGAAAAAGCTATTGAAGAATATGAAAATAATAGAGATAAGTATCCTAGCTATAAAGACTTTTTACCAAAATTATTAAAAAGTCTTCATAACGTAAAAAATTAAAATTTAGTATCATCTTTGGTTAGGAAAAAGTGCAATATATGCTGTTTTTGCACTTCCTGTTAAATAAGGGTATATACTTTGGCTAACCAATGTCTTGTAAGTATCTACGCTAGTACTATTAATTGTTTCAGCTTGAATTAAAACTGATGAAAACCAAAAATTACTAAGCACCTCTACTCGTTTGTATAAATTTTCATATTCATTATTTAACGAAGCTTTTTTTAAGATTCCGTTTTCTACTAATAATGCAACTATATTTAAAAATT
>CALHCK010000220.1 GCA_937936695.1 uncultured Polaribacter sp. | reverse complement strand
CTAAAACGGTAACTTTTAAGTTAGGTTTTAATGAATTAAATATTTTAAATCAGCAAATGAAAAAAGTGGTAGAACCAGGAACTTTTACAGTTTCTGTAGGAGCATCTTCTGTTAAAAAAGATTTACAAACCATAAAATTAACGGTAAAGTAGAAAATCGTTAAAAATTAACAAATAAAAGCTAAATAATTTAACAAATGTTTAGCTTTTTTATTTTTGAAAAAATATACAGTGTTATTAAAGCCTTAAATGTTAAAATAATTATGATTTCAGGATAGTGCAGGACACTTGTTTTTTTTATAGATTCTATATTTAAAGCAATAAACTAAAATAATTAATTCTTTAAACTAAATTTATGAAAAAAATTACAATTAAAATTACAGCATTCTTATTATTTATGCTTGCTTCTTTTCAGGTTAATGCACAGCTTATTCAGCCAGGTTTTTACAGGATACAAATATTAGGAGATTTTGAAGGAGAGAACTTAGTTATATCACCAAGAACTCCAGGGCAAACATCGCAACAACCAATATTAGCAGTAGAGTTAGATGAAAATGATACAAATCAAATATTTGAAGTGGTTTATACAGGTGATAATTTTGATTTCGCAGCAGGAGGAGCTACACAAGTTTTAAACCTTGTTAGTGTTTCTGGTTCTGGAAATATAGAAACAGCAAACCAAAATAACGACGGAGAGCGTGCTATCACTAATGGTTCAGGAAGAGCTAATTTAAGAGGAGCAACAACTCAAAGTAATGAAGCTGGGTTGTTTGATGATTTCTATCTTCAGCAAGTACCAGAAAATCCTGAAGCTTTTAGAATAAGAACAGCGCATACACCTTTTAATGGTGAACAAGAAAGACGCCTTTTAGGAGCTAATAGTAATAGTGGTACTAGGTTTTTAAACTTTGGTGGAGGTTCTGGTACTGGTTTAGATCAATTTACTTTTATACCTGCAGAGTTTGAAGCTTTAAGTACAGGAGATAATTCAGTAGAAGCTACAGCTTTAAAAGCTTTTCCTAACCCATCTAGTGATGGTGTTTTTAACTTAACTGTAGAAACAGGTTATACTGTATATTCTTTATTAGGTAAGCAAGTTTTAAAAGGAAGTGGTGCTTCTGTTAACTTAAGCGGTTTATCTAAAGGTTTATATATCTTAAAAACTGATGCAGGTCAAACAGTAAGATTAATTTTTTAATTAAAAATTAATTTTAAAATAAATTATAGGAGGCAATACCATTACAATGGTATTGCCTTTTTTCGTAAAAATATATTTTTAAACAATAGAGGTCTTCAAAAATCAAATAAAATTATAAATGAAAGGTTTATCAGTAGTTATTTTAACTTTTTTAGTTCTAATAGGTTGTCAAACAAAGAAAGAAAATAAAGAAAGTGTAGGGAGTGAAAAAGTTTCTAAAAAATTGAATATTTTATGGTTGGTAACAGAAGATATGGGGGCATATATTCCTCCTTTTGGAGATCATACTGTAAAAACACCTAATTTATCAAGATTAGCGAATGAAGGTGTTATTTATCCTAATTTATATTCAACTTCAGGGGTGTGTGCACCAAGTAGAGCAGCTATTGCAACAGGTATGTACCCGTCTAGTATTGGAGGTAATCATATGAGAACATCATCACATACAAATAAAACAGGATTAAAGAAATACGAAGCTGTACCACCATCTTCAGTAAAAATGATTAGTGAATTATTGAGAACTGAAGGATATTATACAAGTAATAATTACAAAGAAGATTATCAATTTAGAGCCCCTGTAACTGCATGGGACGAGAGTAGTGCTTATGCGCATTGGAGAAATAGAAAAAAAGATCAACCTTTTTTCTCTGTTTTTAATTTTACAGAAACTCATGAGTCAGGTTTGTTTGAACCTTATGGATTTAGACAGATAGAGACCAGAAACTATCATTTAGGTGATAGAAATTATGTTTGGAAAAAAAATGGTTTGTCATCGTCAAAAAACAGAATGACAGAAGAAGAAACACCTAAGCATTTATCAAAAGACACAAAATTTAATATACCTCCTTATTTACCAGATACAGAAGTAACCAGAAATGATATGTGGAAGTTATATAATAATATAGCTGAAATGGATAAACAAGTTGGAGCCGTTTTAAAACAGTTAGAAGATGATGGTTTATTAGAAAGTACTATAATTGTGTTTTACGGAGATCATGGAGGTCCTTTACCAAGACAAAAAAGATTAATTTATGATTCTGGATTAAATACACCAATGATTATTAGATTTCCAAAAAAATTACACGCAGGAACAAAAGATGATCAATTAATTAGTTTTGTAGATTTTGCACCAACCTTACTGTCATTAATAGATGTTGCGCCTAAAAACTATATGCAAGGTCAGGCTTTTTTAGGTGCTTATAAACCTAAAGAAGAAAGAAAATATATACATGCTGCTGCAGATAGATTTGACGAAGTTACCGATGCAATTAGAGCGGTAAGAGATAAGCAATTTAAGTACATTAGAAATTATAGAACAGAACAACAGTATTATTTGCCTTTAGGTTACAGGGAAAAAATTCCGACAATGCAGGAGCTTTTAAAACTAAGAGATGCAAATCAATTAAACGATATTCAAAAACAATGGTTTAGAAAAAATAAACCAAAAGAAGAATTATTCGATTGTAAAAAAGATCCGCACGAGTTGGTAAATTTAGCTGAAGACCCTGCTTATCGTAAAAAATTAGAAGAACTACGTTCTGAAATGGATACTTGGTTAGCTAAGATTGAAGACACTCCTAATTTACCAGAAAAAGAATTAATAACTAAGTTATGGAATGGTCTTGATGAAAAACCAAAAACAGCACAACCAATAATAAGTGTAACAGGGAATAAAGTAACAATAGAATGTGATACAAAAGGAGCTTCTATTGGGTATAAAGTGAAAACAAAAGAAGGCAAATTATCTAAATCATGGAATGTATACCAAGAACCTTTTTCTGTAGAAAACGGAGCTATAATAATGGTAAAAAGTCATAGAATAGGGTTTAAGTCAAGTAAAGTTATAACAGTAAATACATCTAATTTGTAATTTTTAGCCAATGTCAAGAATATTTTTTAACGCAATAGTGGTGTTTTTTATAGGTATTTCTTTTTTGTCTTGTAAGTCTGCTTTTAACAATGGATTTGTAAGCATATTTGATGGTAAAACCTTAAATAATTGGAAAGGAGATTCTAAGTATTGGCATGTAGAAAATGGAAAACTGGTAGGAATTGTTACTCCTGAAACTATTTTAAAACAGAATACTTTTATTATTTGGCAAGGGGACCAACCTGAAGATTTTGAATTAAAATTATCATATAAAATTTCTGAATCAGGAAATAGTGGTATTAATTACAGAAGCCAAATTATTAAAAACAGACCTTTTGCGTTAAAAGGTTATCAAGCAGATATTGATGGTAAAAATAAATATACAGGTCAGAATTACGAGGAAAAGAAAAGAACCACTTTAGCTTATAGAGGAGAAAAAGTAATTATTACTTCTCAAGAAAAACCTGACAAATCAGGTAATTTAAGAACTAATGTAAAGAAAAATTGTTGGCAAACAAGAAACGTGGTAGCTAGTTTAGGAAATCATAAATCTTTATCAGAGAAAATAAATAAGGAAGATTGGAATGATGTGCATTTAATTGTAAAAGGTAATGTGTTAAAGCATTATGTAAACGGAATTTTAATGAGTGAGGTTGTAGATAAAGATTCTTTAAACCAAAGTTTAAAAGGTTTTATAGGTGTTCAGGTGCATGTAGGTCCGCCTATGAAGGTAGAATTTAAAGACATCAAACTAAAAAAAATATAATGAACAAAACAGCTATATTAATTCTGCTTTTTAGTTTTAAGGCAGTTTTTATGGGATTTTCTCAAAATACTACAACTAAACCATGGTTAAACACTACGTTATCTTTTGATGATAGAGTAGAATTATTAATTAGTAGTTTAACTGTTGATGAAAAAATATCTCAATTATTAAATGCAAGTAGTAAAATTGAGCGTTTAGGTATTAAATCTTATGATTGGTGGAATGAAGCATTGCACGGTGTTGCACGAGGACCAAGAGCAACTATTTTTCCTCAAGCAATTGGTTTGGCAGCTACTTTTGATAAAGATTTGATTAAAAATGTTGGTGATGCTATTTCTGATGAAGCAAGGGCGGTAAATAATTATTTGATAAAAAATAATAGAGAATCTATTCGTTATATGGGGTTGACATTCTGGAGCCCGAATGTAAATATTTTTAGAGACCCTAGATGGGGGAGAGGTCAAGAAACTTACGGAGAAGATCCTTTTTTATCAGGACAAATTGCAGCTTCTTTTATAAAAGGTATGCAAGGAAATCATCCTAAGTATTTAAAAACAGCAGCTTGTGCAAAACATTATGCAGTGCATAGTGGTCCGGAAGCTAAAAGGCATAGTTTTAATGCTGTTGTTAATCAACAAGATTTACATGAAACTTATTTACCTGCCTTTAAAGCTTGTGTAGATGCAGGGGTGGAGGCAGTAATGTGTGCTTACAATAGAACAAATAATGAAGCGTGCTGTGGTAGTCGTTCTTTATTACAAGATATTTTACGAGATAATTGGGGGTTTAAAGGGCATGTTGTGAGTGATTGTGGAGCTGTAAAAAACTTTCATAAGTCTCATAATTTAACTAAAACTTCAGAAGAATCTGCAGCACTAGCTTTAAAAAGAGGTACTAATTTAAATTGTGGAAGAACGTATAAGAAATTAAAAAGTGCGCTTGCTCAAGGTTTAGTTTCTGAGGAAGACATTAATAAAGGTTTACGACCGTTATTAAAAACACGTTTTAAATTAGGGATGTTTGATGTACCAAAGAAAAACCCTTATTCTAAGATAGGGTTAGATGTTGTGCATTCTAAAAAGAATAAAAAATTAACTAGAGAAGTAGCACAAAAATCAATAGTACTTTTAAAAAATAATGGAGTACTTCCGTTAAAAAAAGATTTAAATCAACTGTATGTTGGAGGACCTTTAGCGGGAGATGTTCGTTCTTTAATTGGTAACTATCATGGATTAGGAGATAATCTGGTAACACTTTTAGAGGGGGTTGTTGGTAAAGTTTCACCTATTACAAGAGTTAATTACATAGCAGGAGCTATGATTAATCAGGCAAACAAGAATAAGGCCGATAGTTATAGTTATATGGCAAGAAAATCGGATGCTACTATAGTTGGTTTAGGATTAACTATTGTTTTAGAAGGTGAAGAAAATGAAGCAATTGGATCTGTAAACAAAGGAGACAATATTGATATGCGTTTGCCTGAAAATCAATTGAAATACCTTAGAAGGATGAGGGGGAAGCATAAGAAGCCGCTAATAGTAGTAGTGTTTGCAGGTTGCCCTTTAGATCTTACAGAGATAACTAAATTAGCCGATGCTGTAATTTATGCGTGGTATCCTGGAGAAGAAGGAGGTAATGCAATTGCAGATGTTATTTTTGGAGATGTATCTCCGTCTGGTAAGTTGCCAATTACGTTTCCTAGAAATATTGATCAGTTGCCTAATTACGAAGATTATAGTATGAAAGGTAGAACATATAAATATATGGGTGCAGAACCTTTATATCCTTTTGGGTTTGGATTGACATATTCTAATTTTAGGATTAGTAATTTTAATATAGATACTAAAAAAATTAAGAATGATGGTTATCAAAAAGTAGATGCTATAATTACCAACAAAGGAAATTCTGTTTCAGAAGAAGTGTTTCAATTGTATGTTTCTTTAAAAGGTATTGAAGGGGTGCCTTTATCTTCTTTAAAAGCTTTTAAGAGAGTTAAATTAGCTCCTAATGCATCTTCAAAAATTAGTTTTAAACTACCTGTTACTGCTTTTAATTTTATAAATGAAAAAGGAAAATCAAAAAGACATAACGGAAAGGCTGAAATAATTTTAGGAAATGCATCTCCAGGGAAAAGAAGTTTAGATTTAGGTGCCAGTATAACTAAAATAGTTGTCGAAGTAGAATAAAAACCTATTTTATAAAAAAAATAACAAAAAAAGGCGAGCATATATGCTCGCCTTTTTTAAATATAAACTTAAAACTATTTTACTATCAGAGTATACTCTGGTGTTTTGTTTAAAGGACAAAAGTATGTGTATTTTCCTTTTTTAAGCGTTACCTTTTTAGAAGTTTGCTTAGTATTGTTTTTAACTAAAGAAGTAACGTATGCTTCTTTAATATGGTTTTCTTGACCCTTTTTTCCTTTTGGGTGCAAA
>CALHCK010000219.1 GCA_937936695.1 uncultured Polaribacter sp. | reverse complement strand
TTTAGTGGTCTCATAACTCCACCCCATCTACTTTCTGGATCTGTAAAATTACCAGTTGTTTCATCTACATCATTTCCTGTATCAAAGTTGTAAGAACCCCTTTCTGTAGGAAAATAAGCTAAATCTAAAGTTCTAATTTGTGAATTTTGAGTGATATCTAACTGTTGGTTTGGAAAAAGTTCACCAAAATTAACCTGTCTTGTTTCCGCTCTAGAAAGTTCATCAGCATCTATACTATTTGGAGTATCACCAAATCCATAAAAAATCTGATCGATACTATACCACGCCAATTTTGCTCTTTTATGGTTGTAAGGCAAACCTTGTTGTTTTCCGTTAAAACGATCATCATCTACCTGAGGTGTACTTGCTTCAAACCAATCTAAAGGCGATAATAAACTAATTGGTATTTGAGAAGCTTCAAAATCATCAATATAAGAAGTTGCTGCACCGGCAACATCAATTCCGCTTGGAGTACCTGGTAAAAGATATGCCATGTCTGCTCTTACAGAAATATTAGACGGAGCTTCAGTGTCTACAAAAGGTAGTTTATTGGCTAGCTTTGTTAAAAAAGGAGTTTCTGCAGAATAGTCTAAATTAAAACCAAGCATTGTGTTGTTAATAGGGTCTGAACCAAAATTAACTTTAGGTGTTAAAGGTCTTTCATTAACATTTAAAATAGTACCACCAATAGTAAATTTTTCTGAAAATTGATGTTCAATATCAATACCCATAAAAGTTTTACGTTGTTGATTAAAAACAGCATTATTTTCTGTAGATACATTAATAGGTATGTCTGAAGCTTTTAAACCAGGATCTATAATTTGTACTCTACCAAGTTGATAATCTACTACATAATCTACACCTTCTACTAACTGTCTACCACCAGCAGATACTCTTACAGAACCTCTTGGAACATTAAAGGCACCAATAGGAATACCACCAGAAGTTTCTGATTTAAAGTACCCTGTTAAAAAGTATTTATCCCTGTTCTGAAAATTATTTTGAACATTTATTTTTGTGTTTAAATACAGTTCTTTAAATAAAAAGTTTCCATCTGTATTTTCATCTAAACCAACATCATTTGGTCTGTTTTTAACCAAATCATTACCAAAAGGTTCTGGTGTTGGAAAAATGATATACCCATTTTGAGAGTTTACAGTTATTCCTTCTACATAATCAAAAAAACCATCAGGGTCTCTAAACTGTGTTTGGTCTAGTTGATCTAATTTAAAAATTTGTAATAAAGGAGTGTTAGAAACACCTTCTGTTTGTGCGTTTTGTAATGTGTTAGAAAACGAACCTGTTTGGTCATCTCTATATTGAATTTCGAAACGGAAACCATCTTGCGTTAAAGGAAAAGCACCTAAAGCATAGATGTTTTTCATCATTAAACGCCATGTAGGAAAAGCTTCTTCTATTCCGGTAGTGGCGTTTGTACGTTTTGTTTGTAAAATTTCGCTACGTAACAACTTAACAGCTAAATTAGCAGGAGCCTGTATTCCATCATTAGAAAATTCTCCTACTTTATAAGACTGCTGAGATACACCGTTTACAGTACCTGCAACAGTATACTCATAAGCAACGGCAAGTACCTCACCATCGTTTAACCTTCTATTTAAAGAAACAAAACCAAGTTGAGGGTTTAAGGTGTATTCATTATCATTTAATTTTCTTGCATTTTCTAAAACAGAATAATCCGTTCCAGGACTCATTTGAAAATTACTTCTTAAAGAGTTTTCTACCGAAGAAATATTTCTGATGCCTTCTAAAACCTCTGGTCTAAAAATATTATTAGCTTCATTAAAAGCAAGATTACCTCCAGAAACTCTAGCTTGTTGTCTGGCAGGACTTAATACACTATTGTTTTGATTAACTACATTTTTTTGTTCAGATTCTCCTAAATCGGCAAATGCTACAATACTTCTAAAATCTTCTGTACTAGCATTTCTGTTGGTAACCCAAACTTCTATTCTAGTAATGTTAATAGGGCTATTTATTAATGGATAATTTCTTAATGAGTTGGCGTAATTATCTATAAAATATTGCGATAAAAAAAAGTGACGATCTGTATCATAATCCGTAGCCCTTAATTCAAAAGGTTGTATAGATGCACCACCCTCTGCAACAATTGTCTGACTCTCGGAATTTTGTTGAGAGAAAACTCCTGTAATTTTTGTATTACCAAATTGCAATTGTGTTTTAACACCAAACAGACTTTGAGCACCTGTAATTAAAGAGTTTTTAATTGGCATAGAAATATTACCAGCTTCTATACCTTGTATAATATCGTCTTCTGTGGGGGTATAGTTTACTTTTACTTGATTTTGAAAATCAAAGGTAGATTGTGTGTCGTAGTTGGCTGTAAATTCTAATCTTTCACCAACTTTAGCTCTTAAACTTAAATTTATTTGTTGCCCAAAATCAAAGGTAAGGTTACTTCTGTTTTCTTCTGATAATTGTGGGTTTTCTGTATTTTGAAAAATAAAACCAAGTTTTAAATTTAAGTTACCTGTTGGAGTTACTTTAATGGTGTTTCCTCCAAATATAGATTCAAAAAAATCTGAGTTTACATAATAAGTTGGTAATAGATCTTTCTGAGCTTCTTTAGCGCCTTTTTTATTACTGTTGGTAGCGCTTACTTTATCTTTATAGTACTGTAGCATACTCCTTTTTAAAGAATACTGTTCGTATTCTCTTTGTGTTAAAAAGATAGGAGTTCTGGTTTGATAATCTCCAATTTTTTCTACAATAACATATCTATTAAGGCTCTTATCAAAAACAATTGTTTTTTTAGCTAAGTTGTCTAAGAAAAGACCTCCTTTTTGAGTCTGTTTAAAATCGTACCTTAAATCTAAGGTATCTTTTTTAGTATCCGCAGAATCCTCTTTTTTAGTTATTTGAGAAAATAAAGAAACATTTACAAAGAATGTAAATGTTGTTAGTAGGATTGTTTTTTTTAAAAAATGATTCAATTGATTATAAACTTTTTAGCGCTAATTTAATGAGTTTTTCTACTGTTGCTTCTGGGTTTTCTTTAAGGATAGCCGTAACAACTTTGTCTGACTGTTTTTTATTAAAGCCTAAAACTTCTAAAGCAGATAACGCTTCATCTTTATTAGTATTGTTTGTAGCTACAGAAACTTCGTCTATATTAAATGTCTTTAAGATTTTGTCTTTTAAATCTACAATAACTCTTTGTGCTGTTTTTGCACCTATACCTTTAACAGATTGTATAAGGGCAACGTTTTCTGATGCAATAGCGTTTTGTATTTCTTCTGAAGTCATAGAAGAACACATGGTTCTAGCAATACTAGGTCCAACACCAGAAACAGATATTAATAATTTAAAGACTTCTCTTTCTGTTTTATTAATAAAACCAAATAATGTATGCGCATCTTCTCTTATAGAAAGATGCGTATACAATATTACGGCTTCATCATCAGGTAAATTAGAAAAAGTGTTTAATGAAATATGTAACAAATACCCCACACCGTTGCAGTCTACCACAACTTCTGTGGGTGTTTTTTCTACAAGTCTTCCTCTAATTTGAGTAATCATAATTTATTACAGTTTTATTTATTTCTGTTTTCTTTTTCTTGAGCATCTACAACTGCTAATGCAGCCATATTTACCATTTCATCTACGCTAGCACCTAATTGCAATATGTGTACAGGCTTGCTTAAACCTAAAATAACAGGGCCAATAGATTCTGCTCCGTTTAACTCTTTTAATAATTTATAAGTAATGTTTGCAGATTCTAAATTAGGGAATATTAAAACATTTACTTTTTTACCATTTAGTTTAGAAAAAGGAAATTCTTTAGCAAGCATTTCTGGGTTTAAAGCAAAATCTGCCTGAATTTCTCCATCAACAACAGTATCTGGAAAATAACGATGTAAATAAGCAACAGCTTCTGTTATTTTTTTAGAAGTATCTGCTTTTGCAGCGCTAAAGTTAGAGTAAGATAACATTGCCATATTTGGTTTCATACCAAACATTTTTACAAAGTTTGCAGTTAATTGAGAAATCTTAACAAGATCTTTAGCTGTAGGATTAATATTTATGGTAGTATCTGCCAAAAATAAAGGTCCTTGTTTTGTTAGCATTAAGTTACTTGCAGCAATTTTAGTAATTCCTTTGTCTTTTTCTATTAACTCTAAAATAGGTTTTACAACGGTTGGGTAAGGTCTAGAGTATCCTGTAATTAAAGCATCTGCTTCACCTTCATTTACCATCATCGCAGCAAAATAATTGCGCTCTCTCATTAGCTTTTTAGCTTCAGATAACGTTCTTCCTTTACGTTGTCTGTTAGACCAGTAAATTTCTCCAAATCTATCTCTACGTTCTGTTTCTTGGTCTGTTTTAGGATCTATAATAGTTACATCGGCATTAAAACCAATTTCTTTCATTAAATCTAAAATTACATCTTTTCTACCCAGTAAAACAGGAATTGCAATTTTTTCGTCGTAAACTCTTTGTGCTGCTTTTAAAACATCTAAATGGTCTGCTTCTGCAAATACAACTCGTTTAGGATCGCTTTTAGCTCTATTGTGTAAAATTCTAATTTCTTTACTACCAGAACCAGATCTTTCCATTAGTTGGTCTCTATAAGCATCCCAATCTTCTATTGGCTCTAAAGCAACCCCAGAATCTATGGCAGCTTTTGCAATAGCTGGTGGAATTTCGTAAATTAATCTTGGATCAAAAGGTTTTGGTATAATGTATTCTTTTCCAAAAGATAAGCTAACTTCATCGTAAACAATATTTACTTTTTCTGGTACCGATTTTTTAGCCAAATCTGCTAATGCAAGTACAGCAGCCATTTTCATTTCTTCATTTATAATGGTTGCTCTAACATCTAAAGCACCTCTAAAAATAAAAGGAAAACCTAATACATTGTTTACTTGGTTAGGATGATCAGATCTACCTGTAGCCATAATAATATCTTTACGTGTAGCAATTGCTAAATCGTAACTAATTTCTGGAACAGGGTTTGCCATTGCAAAAACAATAGGGTCTTTTGCCATTGTTAAAAGCATTTCTGGAGTAACAATATTACCCATAGACAACCCAATAAAAACATCTGCATTGTGCATTGCTTCTTCTAAAGTATTTAAGTCTTGAGAGGTTGCAAATTCTGCTTTTTGAGAAGTAAGAGAAGCTCTATCTTTTCTAATAACTCCTTTACTGTCGCACATTACAACGTTTTCTCTTTTTACACCTAGTTTTAAATACAAGCGTGTACAAGAAATAGCAGCAGCACCAGCACCGTTTACTACAATTTTTACTTTAGAAATATCTTTGTTAGTAATTTCTATAGCATTTTTTAAAGCTGCGGCAGATATAATAGCTGTACCATGCTGATCATCATGCATAACAGGTATATCTAACTCTTCTTTTAATCTTCTTTCTATTTCAAAAGCTTCAGGAGCTTTGATGTCTTCTAAGTTAATACCTCCAAATGTTGGGGCAATAGCTTTTACAGTGTCAATAAATTTATCAACATCAGTAGCATCTACCTCAATATCAAAAACATCTATATCTGCAAATATTTTAAAAAGTAATCCTTTTCCTTCCATTACTGGTTTAGAAGCTTCAGGACCAATATCACCTAAACCTAAAACAGCAGTACCATTAGAAATAACAGCTACTAAGTTTCTTTTAGCAGTGTATTTGTATACATTGTTTTTGTCTTTTGCAATTTCTAAACAAGGCTCTGCAACTCCAGGAGAGTATGCTAAAGCTAAATCGTGTTGAGTTGCATATTTTTTTGTTGGTACAACTTCTATTTTACCAGGTTGTGGTTTTGCATGGTATAATAAAGCCTCATGCCTTTTTCTTGAATCACTCATAAAAATACTATTCGTTTGAATCATACAAATATAGGATTTTCAGTTTAAGAGAGTAATAAGATAATCATCTTTTAAAAGATAAATTTCATACAACAGTTTTGCTCGTTTTTTAACTTTTTACAGTTGTGATTTTAGTTACTTTTGTTGTTTTAAATTAAGTGATATTATGGGTAGCAAATATGTTGCTTTATTGTTTTTAAGTATAAATAAAAGTATGAAAAAGAATATTTTTATAATACTTTTTTTTTGTTCTATTTCTTTTTTAGGGCAAATTAAAGGTAGGGTTGTAAATGTAAAAGGAGTGCCTCTTTCTTTTGTGAGTGTCTTTTTAGAAAATACGGTAACAGGTACAACATCTAATGAAAACGGAGATTATATTTTACAGGTAAAAAAAGTTGGTGTTCAAACAATTGTTTTTCAGTTTTTAGGATATAAAACTATTAAGAAACAAGTAAATGTGTTAGCTTTCCCTTTTCTGCTTAATGTTGTTTTAGAGGAAGAAAATGTATCTTTAAAAGGGATAACTATTTCTACAAAAGAGAATCCTGCTAACAAAATTATTAAGAATGTAATTGATAATAAAGAAACAAATACCGATAAGTATGCAAATTACACTGCTAAATATTATTCTAGAGGATTGTATAAAGTTAAAAATGCTCCTAAGAAAATATTGGGTAGAAAATTAGGTGATTTTGGAGGAGGATTAGATTCTACAAGAAGTGGTATTATTTATTTGTCTGAAACGGTGTCTGAAATTAAATTTAGAAAAAATCCTAAAAGTTTTAAAGAAACTATTGTAGCCTCTAAGGTAAGTGGTAAGGATAATGGAATTAGTTTTAACAGAGCGCAAGATGCTAAAGTAGATTTTTATGATAATAGTGTAAAGTTTGGAGGAGAATTAATATCGCCAATTGCTACAAATGCATTTGAGTATTACAAGTATAATTTAGTGGGTACTTTTTATGATAAAAAGGGTAAATTAATTAATAAAATTAAAATAATACCTAAGCAACAAAATGCGCGTGTGTTTAATGGTTTTTTATATGTTGTAGAAGACGATTGGGCATTGTACGGTGTAGAGGTTTCTGTTACTGGTGCTCAGGTTAATATTCCTTTAGTTGATGTTTTGCATCTAAAGCAAGAGTTTAATTATTCTGAGTTAAATGATGCTTGGGTGTTAATTAATCAGGTGATAGATTTTAAAGTAAAAGCCTTTGGTTTTAAATTAAACGGACGCTTTTCTTCTTCGTATTCTAACTATCATTTTAGTCCAGGTTTTACAAAAAAAACGTTTACAAATGAAGTTTTAAAGTTTGCTAAAAATGCAACTAAAAAAGACACAGCATATTGGGCTGCTTATAGACCTGTACCATTAACTTTAGAAGAAATAAAAGATTATAAAATAAAAGATAGTATTAAAACTTTTAAGAGGTCTAAAAAATATTTAGATTCTATTGATAAAAAACAAAATGAATTCAGTTTTTTATCGCCAATTACTGGGTATAGATATAGAGATTCTTACGAAAAATGGGCTTTAAATATAGATGGGTTAATTAAAGATTTTAGCTTTAATACCGTGCAAGGTTTTAATACATCTGTTGGGTTTAATTTTTATAAGAGACAAAATAATAAAGGAAAATGGTGGAGGATTGGAGGAAAAATAAACTATGGGTTTTCTGAAAAAAAAGCGAGACCTATTGTGTTTTTTAATAAAAAATGGAACCGTTTTTCTAAACCTAGTTTAGATATTTCTGCAGGAGTAGCAACAGCGCAGTTTAATGGTAGAAATCCTATAACAAGGTTAGATAATTTAATACGATCATTTTTACGAAGAGAAAATTATTTGAAAATCTATGAAAAAGAATTTGTTAAAATAAAATATTCCGAAGAAATTAAAAATGGAGTCTTTTTTACCTCTTCTTTAGAGTATGCAAACAGAAAACCACTTTTTAATACTAGTAATTTTTCTTTTGCAAGAGAAAGTAAAAACCCTAGTTATACATCAAACAACCCAATAGCGCCTGAAAATTTTAACGATGCAGTTTTTAATACACATGATGTTGCTGTTTTAAATGTAGGAGCGCGTTTTGTGTTTAGACAAAAATATTTATCGTATCCTAATTCTAAAGTTAATATTGGTAATAGAAAATTTCCGGTGTTAGGTATTAATTATAGAAAAATAGTTGGACTTTCTAATTCAAATTTTAGTTCAGATTTGTTTTTGGCTGATTTAAGTCAGTCTTTACATGTAGGTAATTATGGTAATTTTTTATACAAAATAAGAGGAGGTGCTTTCTTAAAGAAAAAAGATATTCCGTTTATGGATAACTTACAGGCAAACGGAAATCAATTATTTTTAGTTACAGGAAGTAAATTAAATCATTTTGGATTGTTGCCTTATTACAAGTTTTTTACAAATGATAAATACCTAGAAGCTCATGCAGAACATAATTTTAAAGGAGCAGTTTTGGGTAAAATTCCATTGCTAAATAAATTGAATTATCATTTAGTAAGTGGGGCAAAAACACTTTTAATGGCAGATAAAAATCCGTATTCAGAGTATTATTTAGGTTTAGATAATGTAGGCTTTGGTAAATGGCGTTTTTTTAGAGTTGATTATGTAAAATCTAGTTATGCAGGTATAAAAAACGATGGTTTTTTAATTAGATTACTTTTTTAAAGTAAAATAGAGGTTATCTTTGTGCTAACATGAAAATAAATACACTTTTTTTTGGAGTTACTGCAGATATTGTAGGTAAATCAAATTTAATAATAGACACAGAAATATCTGCTACAGTAGCTGTTTTTAAAAATCAGTTATTAGGTATGTATCCTCAGTTAAAAGATAATCTTTCTTTTGCAATAGCGGTAAATGAAACTTATGCAGAAGATTTTTTGGTGTTAAAAGAAAACGATGTTGTTGCAATTATACCACCCGTAAGCGGGGGGTAAAATGGTTTAGCTTAAATATTTTCTATCAACATAAAAAGTACCAAAAGGTAAAATAGAGCATACCAAAACAATTGCTAATGTTTTATTGTTCCAGTTCATTTCTTTTTTAATAAGAAAAGCCAATACAATATATAGCATAAATAAAATTCCGTGAGGCATCCCTAACATTTTTACGTAAGAAGCATCACCATTAAAATATTTTATAGGTACCGCAATAAAAAGTAATAATATATAAGAGAGTCCTTCTAAAAAGCTAACAATTCTAAATATATTTTTCATCAAACAAAGTATTAAAAATTATTCTGTAAAGATACATCTTGAATTGCTATTTTTGTAAAGAGATGAAAAGAACTTCTATTAAAATAACAAAAGAAAAGTTAAATTTACAAGAATGCTACAGTTTTGTAGAAGATGATTCTTGTGGTGGGATTTCTGCTTTTGTTGGTACTGTTAGAAACGATACACAAGGTAAAAAGGTAAAGCAATTAGATTTTTCTACTTATAAACCCATGGCAATAAAAGAAATGCAGAAAATTGCAGACTTGGCTATTGGTAAATTTCCAATCCATAAGATTGCTATTCATCATGCAGAAGGGATGCTACAAATTAAGGATATTCCTGTTATTATAACAGTGTCTTCTAAACATAGAAAAGCAGCTTTTGAAGCGTGTGAATTTGCAATAGATACGCTTAAAGAAACTGTGCCTATTTGGAAAAAAGAATATTTTGCAGACGGAGAAGTGTGGGTAAACGCTCATCCATAATAGTTTTTCTAAGCTTGTTTTTTACCGCTAGATACTTGTCTCCACAAATAAAATTGCAATCCAAATAAAACCGCACCAGAAAGTAAATGTATTGCCTGAGTACCCATTGGAAAATCTGCATAATACATTAATATTCCTGTAATTGTTTCTAAAAAGATTAAGAAAACTACCCAGTTTACAAGTTTATATCCAAGGTGTTTAATTTGATTGATATAAAATAACGCAAAATTAACAAGTACAATAGCAATTGTAAAAGATCTGTGTATGTAAAACTTAATACTCGGATTCATTAAACTAAAGTTTTTGTTTTCGAAACCATAAAGTTTTACTTGTTCGTCTATAAATTGTCTTACCTGTGTACCCAATGCAATTTGTATTAAAGAGAAAATTGCAGAAATAAGTAAAAGTTTGTTAAATATTGAGTTGTAAGTATGTGTTTTTTTATTGTTACTAACTATAAAATGTAATTGTAATAAAAGAGCAACAATTATTAAACCTACAACCATGTGTACGGTAATAATTGCAGGAGTTAAATTAGTGTCTACTACTTTTTTACCTAACCAAGCTTCAAAAAGCATTAAAAAGAAAGGGATAAAAGAGAAGGTTAAAACTTCTTTGTTTTTAAATTGTCTGTAGTGTAGTATTGCGCCAGCAATTAAAAATAAAAAAACAAAACCAGATAAAACAGAAACCAATCTATTAATGTATTCAGTCCAAGTATGGTATTTGTTAAACTTTGCGTAGTCGTGTTTTGTGTATTTAGACCAGTTTTTAGGATTGAATGTAGTAGCTGTTTTCACATTACTATCTGCAACAAATAAAACTTCATCTTTTATAATAATAAACCCTTTTTTATAATCAGAGTTAGGTTTCCAGGTAATTTGTGTTTCAGATGTTGGCGGAATGTAATATCCAAAGCATTTTGGCCAATCTGGACACCCCATACCAGAACCTGTCATTCTAACAACAGCACCTGCTAAAAAAATTAAATACACAGATACAATTGCGACTTTTACTATTTTAGGAAACCTGTTTTTCATCAAAAAAAAATTTCTACAAAAATAAGGTAAAAAACATGGCTTTAATTTTTTTGTAAAATTTATGTGTTATGTATAAAAAATCTAAATAATTAAAGAAGTATAAAAAACCCGGTAACTTATAAAGCTACCGGGTTTCTTGTAAAAAGAATAAAAATATGATTAGATAACTCTAACGCTTATTGCATTTAAACCTTTACGACCTTCTTTTAAGTCAAATTCTACAGCATCACCTTCTCTAATTTCGTCAATTAAACCTGATACGTGTACAAAGTACTCTGTTTTTGAATCGTCTTCAACGATAAATCCAAACCCTTTAGATTCGTTAAAGAACTTTACTGTTCCGTTTTTCACTGTAATAAATAATAAATGTTAATAATATTACAAATATAAGATTATATATATAAGTTTTACAACTGTCTTATTTGTAGTGTTTTGTTTAACGAGATGTTTTGTAGTAATAAGTTTGTAATTAGAAAAAGTAAATTTTATTTGATGTAAGATATTTTCTTAAAATTCTTGATTTAAGAATGTCAGTAATGGTAAAGGTTGTAGCGGTTTTGTTGTTTTATTTTGTTGATAATCAGTTTTTTGTGAAACTGTTTTTTTTGACTTAAAAAACGTTAAAATGTTAATTTGTTAAAAACTTCAAGGGTTTTGTGGATAAGTATAACTTTCATTTTTTACTAAAAAAAGCAATCTTTGTTAGTACCTAAATTAACGTTTAAATAACATTAGCTTACTGTGGAGATTACGAAAATAATAAAGAGAGATTTTGAAACTAGTGAATTTGAGTTAAACAAAATTACTAAGGCTATAGAGAAAGCCATGATTTCTGTAGATAATGGTACAAAAGAAGATGCAGTTGCAATAACAAATATTGTAAACGGAGCTTTGTTAGAAAGAAAATTAAAAGACCCAGATTATATTCCTACAGTAGAACAAGTACAAGATATTGTAGAGTATAAGTTAATGGATAGTCCTTTTCATGATGTAGCTAAAGCTTATATTTTATACAGAAATGAGCAGACTAGAAATAGAAAAAGAAATATTTTTGAGAAAAGATTAAACTTAAAACCATACGATTATCCTGCATTAAATGAATATGTAGATGCTATTAGACACTCTTATTGGATTCATACAGAATTTAATTACACTAGCGATATACAAGATTTTAAAGCACACCTTTCTCCTTTAGAAAAAAATGCAATTAAAAATACTATGCTTGCTATATCTCAAATAGAGGTAGCAGTAAAAACTTTTTGGGGAGATATTTATAAGAAAATGCCAAAGCCAGAAATAGGTTCTGTTGGATCTACTTTTGCAGAGAGCGAAGTACGTCATCATGATGCGTATTCTCATTTATTAGAAGTATTAGGATTAAATAATGAGTTTAAAAACTTAAAAAAGAATCCAATAATGATGAGGCGTGTAAATTATTTAGAAAACGCGCTTAAAAATGTAAATAGTAACGATAATAAAGAATTTTCTGAATCTATAATTTTGTTTTCTTTATTTATAGAGCACGTGTCTTTATTTTCTCAGTTTCTTATTATTATGGCTTTTAATAAACATAAAAATGTTTTAAAAGGTATTTCTAATGTAGTAGAAGCAACTTCTAAAGAAGAGCAAATTCATGGAGATTTTGGTATTGATATCATTAAAATAATAAAAGAAGAAAACCCAGATTGGTTTGGAGAAGAGCATGCTTTAATTGTACAAGAAGCATGTAAGGAAGCTTTTGATGCAGAAAGTAAAATTATTGATTGGATTTTTGAAGAAGGAGAGCTAGATTTTTTACCAAAAGATGTAATAAAAGAATTTATTAAAAATAGATTTAACAAATCAATAGAAAGCATTGGTATATCTGGTGTATTTGATGTTGATCAAAAATTATTATCTCAAACAGATTGGTTTGACGATGAAATAATAGGAACAAAACACGGAGATTTCTTTGTGAAAAGGTCTATTAATTATAGTAAAAGAACCAAAAGTATAACCAGTGATGATTTATTTTAAACTATGAGCTTAAACAAATTACAGACAACTGAACTAACAGAACAGGAACAATTACTTAAAGCAAGGGAAATCGCAAAGAATAAAAAAATATTGGAAATTAAAGAACCCAAAATTACTTGGTTAACAGATAATAGTAGAAAATTTTTAGAATCTGGTTATTTAACAGGGAATACAACACCAGAAGAAAGAATTAGAGAAATTGCAGACAACGCAGAGAAAATTTTAAAAATTAAAGGGTTTTCTGATAAGTTTTACGGATATATGGCTGAAGGATATTTCTCTTTGGCATCTCCAATATGGTCTAATTTTGGTAAAAAAAGAGGTTTACCAATTAGCTGTTTTGGTTCGCATGTAGCAGATGATATGGGAGATATTTTATTTTCTCAATCAGAAGTAGGTATGATGTCTAAACTAGGAGGAGGTACTTCTGGTTACTTTGGTAAATTAAGACAAAGAGGTGCAGACGTAAAAAACAATGGTTCTTCATCAGGTTCTGTTCATATTATGCAATTGTTTGAAAAAATGGTTGATGTTGTTAGTCAGGGATCTGTAAGACGTGGGCGTTTTTCTCCATATTTACCTGTAGATCATAATGATATTGAAGAGTTTTTAGAAATTGGTACAGAAGGTAACCCAATACAAGAGCTTACACATGGTGTAACGGTTGGAGACCAATGGATGCAAGAAATGATTGATGGTGATGTAGAAAAAAGAAATATTTGGGCAAAAATATTACAGAGAAGAGGAGAGATAGGATATCCTTATATATTGTTTAGAGACAACGCTAACAATGGTACCGTAGATGTTTATAAAGATAAAAACTTAGAAATTTACGCAAGTAACCTTTGTACAGAAATAATGTTACCATCTAATGAAGATTGGTCGTTTGTTTGTTGTTTATCTTCAATAAATTTATTACATTACGATAAGTGGAAAAATACTGATGCAGTAGAAACATTAACGTATTTCTTAGATGCGGTAATGGAAGAGTTTATCACTAAATTAGAAGTGTATAAAGATTCTCCTAACAGAGATGATCAATTTACATTTAGATTTATGGAGAAAGCTTATAATTTTGCAAAAGATAATAGAGCTTTAGGTTTAGGTGCTTTAGGATGGCACTCTTTACTACAGTCTAAAATGTTAGGTTTTGATAGCGCAGAAGCGTATGAGTTAAACAGTGAGATTTTTAAATTAATTAAAGAGAAATCTTACAAAGCCTCTGAAGAGATGGCTGTAAAATA
>CALHCK010000218.1 GCA_937936695.1 uncultured Polaribacter sp. | reverse complement strand
AGATATTACTTGGTTGGGCTATAATTGGGCTAATGAGTGTTATTCTTCTGATTATTTTCAGCAATTATATGATTGGGCTGTTTTGTTAATTAAAGATGGAAAAGCGTATGTAGATTCTCAGTCTTCTGAAGAGATGAGAGTACAAAAAGGAACGCCTACTGAGGCAGGAACTAATAGTCCTTTTAGAGATAGAACTGTTGCTGAGAATTTAGCTCTTTTTGAAGGGATGAAAGCTGGTGAATTTAAGGAAGGCGAACATACTTTGCGTGCCAAAATAGATATGGCGTCGCCTAATATGTTAATGAGAGACCCTTTAATGTACAGAATTATGTACAAAGCGCACCACAGAACAGGTACAGATTGGTGTATTTACCCAATGTACGACTGGACACATGGTGAGAGTGATTATATTGAACAAATATCACATTCTTTATGTTCTTTAGAGTTTAAACCTCATAGAGAATTGTATGATTGGTTTAAAGAGCATGTGTTTTCTTACAGTAAAGACGTGTACCCTTTAACTCCAAAACAACGTGAGTTTTCTCGTTTAAACTTAAGTTATACCATAATGAGTAAGCGTAAATTACTTAAATTGGTAGAAGAAAATATTGTTGCTGGTTGGGACGACCCTAGAATGCCTACAATTTCTGGTTTACGAAGACGCGGATATACACCTAATGCTATTAGAAATTTTATTGAAACCGTTGGAGTATCTAAACGTGAAAACATTATTGATGTTGCTCTTTTAGAGTTTAAAATTCGTGAAGATTTAAACAAAACTGCAAACAGAGTAATGGCTGTTTTAGACCCTGTTAAAGTGGTAATTACAAATTACCCTGAAGGACAAGAGGAAATGTTAACTGCAGAAAATAACCAAGAAGATGAAAGTGCTGGCTTTAGAGAGGTGCCTTTTTCTAGAGAAATTTATATAGAAAAAGAAGATTTTAGAGAACAGGCTAATAAAAAGTTTTTTAGACTTAAACTAGGCAAAGAGGTACGTTTAAAAAATGCGTATATTATAAAAGCAGAAAGTTGTACTAAAGATGAAGAGGGTAATGTTACAGAAATACAATGTACCTATGACCCTTTAAGTAAATCTGGTAGTGGTACCGAAGAAAGTTTGCGTAAAGTAAAAGGT
This sequence comes from uncultured Polaribacter sp., assembly GCA_937936695.1. Classification (GTDB taxonomy): domain Bacteria; phylum Bacteroidota; class Bacteroidia; order Flavobacteriales; family Flavobacteriaceae; genus Polaribacter. The sequence goes on along the minus strand of CALHCK010000218.1, from coordinate 9,345 downwards.
ACATTACATTGGGTATCTGTTAAGCATGCTGTTAAAGCAGAAGTTAGAGCTTATGACAGGTTGTTTTTAGACGAGGCACCAGATGCTCATAAAGAAAAAGATTTTATGGAATTTATAAATCCTGATTCTTTAGATACTATACAGGCTTTTGTAGAACCAAGTTTGCAAACTGCTGCTATTGGTAATCGTTTTCAGTTTCAGCGTTTAGGGTATTTTAATGTTGATGATGACAGCACACCAAATAATTTAATATTTAATAAAACTGTTGGCTTAAGAGATTCTTGGGCTAAAAAATAATTATATTTATACCATTATTTTTTTTACTTAAAAACAATTAAATGACGCTTTTAATAATATTTGCTACAATTTCTATTTTCTTTTCTTTTTTATGCTCTATACTAGAGGCTGTTTTACTTAGTATAACACCTACTTTTATCAATTTAAAAAAGAGCGAAGGAGAAAGTTATGCTAAAGAATTAGAAACGTTAAAAAAAGATGTAGACAAGCCTTTAATTGCTATTTTAACAATTAATACCATTGCGCATACTGTTGGTGCTATATTGGTAGGTGTGCAAGCTAAAGTTGCTTACGCAGAAATGTATGGTACTGCTACCAAAACCATTTTTGGTGTTAAATTAACCGAAGATGTTATGGTGGGTATTGTTTCTACAATTATGACTATTTTAATTTTAGTTGCCTCTGAAATTATACCAAAAACAATTGGTGCTACGTATTGGAAACAATTGGCTAATTTTACTGCAAAAGCTTTAAATATTATGATTTTTCCGTTAAAATACACGGGTATTTTATGGGTTTTACAATTAACTACAAAGTTAATTGGTGGTAAAGGGCATGGTAGTGTTTTAAGTAGAGAGAGCTTTTTAGTAATGACTGAAATGGCAGAAAAGGATGGAGTATTTAAAAAGAATGAAACTAAAGTAATTAGAAACCTGTTGGGCTTTAAAGAGATTAAGGTAAATGATGTAATGACACCTAGGTCTGTATTAGAAATTGCAGATCAAACTCAAACTATAGCTTCTTTTTACGAAGAAAATAAAGATTTACGATTTTCTAGAATTCCTGTTTTTGAAGAAAACCCGGATAATATTACGGGGTATTTTTTAAAAGCTACCTTGCTAGATGCCATGATTAATAACAAGGGTAATAAAACGCTAGCTAGTTTAAAAAGAGATATTATAGTAACCGAAAGAGATTTATCTATTCCTAATTTATTTGATAAGCTTATTAAAGAAAAAGAACATATTGCCTTAGTTGTAGACGAATATGGTTCTGTAAGTGGTATTGTTTCTCAAGAAGATGTTATAGAAACACTTTTAGGTTTAGAAATTATGGATGAAAGTGATACGGTACCTGACTTGCAAGCTTTGGCTAAAAAATCATGGGAGAATCGTTCTAAAAAAATGGGAAACTTTAACGAGAATAAATAATTTATTGAATTTTATTCAAAAAAAATAGACACACTTAACTAGTATGTCTATTTTTTTTTGGCTAATTTTATATAAACTACTACTCTTCTTCCTTGTACTCGTAATACAAGAAATCGTTATAAGGAAAACGTTGAATATGAATTTTCTTAACTTCTTCGTAAGTAGTTTCTTTAAAATCCTCTAAATTTTCTTTGTTTAGTGCCGATATAAATATAGAAGATACATCTTTATCATTCATCCACGTTTTTTTCCATTCTTGTAACGTGTAGTGTTTTTTTGTTCTTTCTGTTTGTAAATCGTCTTCTTCTATAGTTTCATGCTGATAAGCATCTATTTTATTAAAAACCATTAATGTTGGTTTATCTGCACACTTAATATCTGTTAAAATAGTATTTACAGAGGCAATATGATCTTCAAAATTAGGATGAGAAATATCTACCACATGTAATAACAAATCTGCTTCTCTAACCTCATCTAATGTAGATTTAAAAGATTCTACTAATTGTGTAGGCAATTTTCTAATAAAACCAACAGTATCCGTCATTAAAAACGGAATGTTTTTTATAACTACTTTTCTTACAGTAGTATCTAAAGTTGCAAAAAGTTTATTTTCTGCAAAAACATCACTCTTACTAACAACATTCATTAATGTAGATTTACCAACGTTGGTATACCCTACTAAAGCAACACGCACCATTTTACCACGATTTTTACGCTGAACAGCCATTTGCTTGTCAATTGTTTTTAATCGTTTTTTAAGCACTGCAATTTTATCTCTAATAATACGTCTATCTGTTTCTATCTCTGTTTCCCCAGGCCCACGCATACCAATACCTCCTTTTTGCTTATCTAAGTGCGTCCATAACCTAGTTAAACGCGGTAATAAATATTCGCTTTGAGCAAGTTCTACTTGCGTTTTTGCAGAGCTTGTTTGTGCTCTTTGGGCAAAAATATCTAATATTAAATTAGTTCTATCTAAAATTTTACAATCTAAAATTTTCTCTATATTTCTTAATTGAGCAGGCGATAATTCGTCATCAAAAATTGCTGTACCAATATTATTAGCTTCTATAAACGTTTTTACTTCGTCTAATTTACCAGTTCCTAAAAAAGTTTTTGGATTTGGTCTTTCCATTTTTTGAACAAAACGCTTTACAGGAACCCCTCCTGCTGTTTGCGTTAAAAAATCTAATTCATCTAAATATTCTTCAGATTTTGTTTCGTCTTGTAGCTGAGTTATTATACCTATTAAAACAGCTTTTTCAGATTTAGCTTCTTTTTGATCTATCATATAATACAAAGGTAAAAAGAAAGTTGACAACAAAAATGAATTTTAATTGAATGCATTTAAAAACAACTCTTAAAACTTTTACTTACCATTAAAAACATATAATTGTGGTATAAAAAAAGCCTCAATAAAATATTGAGGCTTGATTTTTTCAAATAAAACTAAACTAATTTTATTTGTATAGCATTTTTTTGTTTGGGTTGATTATTTTAAATCTAAATCTACGCAAATTTACTAAGTAATACATTAAAAAACACTTTACTATAAATAAGAATTTAAATAATTTATTATATATTGTTAATAACTTAAAAGTCAATCTACAGTATTCTATTTAAAATATTTTTTTTATCATGATGCAACAGGATGCTAATCACTAAAAATAGCAGTTTCTTATTACCTTAAAATCATCAAGATGAAATATAAGGTAAGCTTATTTTTTGTGATACTTCTAATACTTGCTTGTAACACAAAAAAAGAAGTTGTAATAGCTGAGGAAACATCAGTATCATTTAAGGAGTTATCTAAAAACTTTAAGGTACCTGCAAAAGAATATCATCCAGAAACCTGGTTTCATTTAAATGGAAATAATATTAGTAAAGAAGGTTTAAAACTAGATTTACAAGCGATAAAAGATGCAGGTTTACAAGGCATTCATTTATTTAATAAATCTGGTCGTGCGTTTCCTAATGTAAAACCTGTTAAAATTTTATCGCCAGAATGGGAAGAATTGATTCGTTTTACTGCGGATGAATGTAAACGGTTAGGATTAAAATTTACGATGCAAAATTGCCCTGGTTGGTCTATGACTGGTGGCCCTTGGGTACCTACAGAAGAATCCCAAAGAGAATTGGTAGAAACTGTGTATCATATTTCTGGAGGAAAAAATGTTGAAAAAGTACTAGAAATAGATTCTTTGTACCATACCAAAGATTACAATTATAAAGATGTACAGGTTTTAGCTTTTCCAACTGTAGAAGGTGATGATTCAGAACCTCACAATCCTTCAAAAATTGAAACAAATAACAATTTAGTTCCTTGGGCAGCCATTTTTAACTCAGCTTCAAAACTAATTGTAACTCGAAAAACCACACGTTTAGACAAAGATTTAAAAGAATATAGAAAACAAGGAATTTCTCAAGAAAATAAAGAAACTTGGGTAAAAACTACGTTTGATAAAGAGACAACCATACGTACAATTGTTTTTCCACAAGTACGTCATATGATATTAAATACTCAATATCCAAAAATAGACGTTGCTATAAAAGTAGAAACGTTGTTGAATGGAAAATTCACAGAAATTACTACTGTAAATTTCCCTGATGCCAATTGGAATGACAGAAGAAAACACTTAACACTTGCCATTCCAGAAACGAGTGCAAAAACATTCAAATTCACGTTTCAAGGAGCACATTCCATTGCCCCAGAATTTATCAGATTAAGTGCAAAACCAAAATTGCATAATCACGAAGCAAAAGCAGCAAAAGTGTTACGCCGTCTAGAAAAAGAGGTAGATTATAAGTATGCTGAAAACACGATGATTAAATCCAACACAATTTTAAATCTAACAGATAAAATGAATTCTGATGGAAAGTTGACTTGGAATGCACCTAAAGGGAATTGGACAATCGTTCGTTTTGGACATATCAATATGCGATTGACAAACAAACCTGCTGTTCCTGAAGCTACAGGTTGGGAATCTAGTAAATTGGATAAAATAGCCATAGAAAATCACTTAAAAAATGGAATGATTGGTAATTTAATTAAAGATGGTGGCCCTATTGGTGATGGAAAATTACACGGTTTGTTAATTGACAGTTGGGAAAGCCACGTACCCACTTGGACGATGAATTCAGACGATTTATTTAAAGAGTTTGAAGAACGTAGAGGGTATTCTATGAAAACCTATTTGCCAGCTACAATGGGTTATATTGTAGAAAATAAACAAACTACAACTAAGTTTTTAAGAGATTTGCGTCAAACTATGGACGATGTTTTTATCGATAACTTTTTTAAACATTTTGCTACAGTTGCACACGAAATGGGAGCAGATGTTTATACAGAAGGTGCAGGAGGAGAAGTGTTGCCTATAGATCCAATGCGTTATTATGGTGTTAGTGATATTCCAATGACAGAATTTTGGTATCCAAAAGCGCCATCTGCACAAAACGAATATGCCAAACCAATATACAATGCAGCGTCTGCAGTGCATTTATATAACAAACCAAAACTGGCTGCAGAAGCTTGTACACAAGTGGGGGTAAAATGGAATGAACATCCTTTTTCGGTAAAATATTTAATTGATTACAACTTTGCAAAAGGAGTAAATCATTTGGTGTTTCACACTTTTTCTCACACACCACAAACAGATGTTTTTCCAGGATCTAGTTTTGGAGGTAATATTGGTTTTCCTTTAGTTCGCGAGCAAACTTGGTGGAAATATATGCCTGAATGGATTGAATATTTATCTAGAAACCAATATGTTTTGCAACAAGGAGAACACGTTGCTGATGTGTTACGTTATTATGGAGACGATTTTGACAGACCACCTTTTGATTTAGATGCGTTTCCAGAAGGATACAAATTCGATTATTTAAACGAAGAAATTCTCCAAGAGAAACTAAGTGTTAAAGATGGTAAAATTCACGTTGAAAATAGTGGAGATTATAGAATCATTACCTTAAGAGATTCAGAAAATATACTATTATCAACTTTAAAAAAGGTAAAAGAATTAGTGCTAAATGGTGCTGTTGTTTTAGGCGATAAACCTAAAGATTCTCCAAGTTTAATGGATGATACAACTCATTTAGAAGAATTAAAATCAATTTCCGATGAATTATGGGGAAACACTAAAAAAGGCATAAAACAAGTTGGGAAAGGGAAGGTTTATTGGGGTAAAACTCTTGATGAGATTTTAATAGAAGAAAAAATTGAAAAAGATGTTATTGTACCAGAAAATTTAAATATCAATTGGATTCATAGAGAAACCAAAGACGCTCACATTTATTTTGTAGCTTCTAAAGATGATGACCCAGTAGATGTAGCTTTAAGTTTTAGAATTGAGAATGCATCTCCACAAATTTGGGACGCTTTTACAGGAAATCAACAAGAAGCTAAAATTTGGAAAAATGAAAATAATAGAACGAATATTGTGATTTCTTTACCTAAAAATGGTAGTAAAATAATTGTGTTTTCTAAAAGTGATGCAAAACCATTTGCAGAAAGAGTGACTTTAAATGATACTACAATTTTAGATACCAAAACAGGCTGGTATCAAATTCATAAGACCAATAATTACCCAACACTATCTTGGAAGAATGATGAGTTTACAGCGTCTACTTCTGGAAATTATATCTTCCATCAAAATGGAAAAAAAATTAAAAAAACAGTGCTTCTAAAAGAACTATCATTACAAAATGATTGGAAATTAGCTTTTGAGAAAGGATGGGATACTCCTGAAACTATTGAAATTGATGAATTAAAATCGTTAACGGAGTTAGAAAATAATACTGTAAAACAGTATTCAGGTACAACAACATACACCAAAATTATTGATGTAAAAAAAACAGGAAAATCTACAATTATAAATTTAGGAGAAGTTGCTAATATTGCAGAATTATGGTGTAATGGAAAAAAAGTAGGTACAAAATGGGCTCCACCTTTTCAGTTTGATATTACAAAAGAAATCCAACTTGGAAAAAATGAATTGGAAGTTAAAATAACCAACACATGGAGAAACCAGTTGATTTTTGACAACAAAAGACCAAAAGACACAAAAAAAACTTGGACTACAGCAGCACCTAGAAAAAATGAAACTGAATTGGAAGAATCAGGCTTAATTGGGCCTGTAGAATTAAAAATTTGTATAAGATAAAATTTGTATTTTAACATCACACCTTTTAAAATAAAATTAATTTATGTTTTCAAGTAGTAAAAAAGAGAATACAATTACATTAGGTTTTTATAACGTAGAAAATCTTTTTGACACAAAAAATAATCCTAAAACATTAGATGATGATTTTACGGAAGACGGAAAAAAGAAATGGGATAAAAAACGATACAAACAAAAAATAAAAAAATTAGGATCAGTAATAGCTCAATTAGGTACACACAAATCTAAATTACCGCCTGCAATTGTTGGTTTGGTAGAAGTAGAAAACGCAAAAGTGGTTTCAGATCTGGTAAACTCATCTAACCTAAGAAGGCATCATTATGGCTTTGTTCATTACGATTCTCCTGACGAACGCGGTATTGATGTTGCTTTACTTTATAACAAGCAAATTTTTGAATTGCTTGCTTCAGAAACTTTTCCTGTTTTCTTAGAGGATGATGAAGGTGAAAGAGATTACACAAGAGATATTTTAAAAGTTAGCGGTAATTTAAATGGCGAGTTGGTTCATATATTAGTAAATCATTGGTCTTCTAGAAGAGAAGGAGCAGATGAAACCGAACACAAAAGAATTACAGCTGCAAAAACTGTAAGAACTATTATAGAGAAAATAAAAGATTCTCATTTTGACGCTAAAATAATTGTGATGGGAGATTTTAATGATGACCCAACTAGCAAAAGCGTAAAAGAATATTTGGTTTTAGATGATTTTCACAATCCTATGGAAAGTATGCTTGCTAAAGGAGAAGGAACTTTAACTTACAATGGAAAATGGAACTTGTTTGATCAGATTATTTTGAGCACTAACTTTTTAGAAAAAAAGAAAAACAAATTATATTTTAAACATGCAGAAGTTTTTAATAGAAAATGGATGAAAACTTTTAAAGGAAAATATAAAGGAAGTCCATTTAGAACTTATATTGGTAAATGGTACCAAGGAGGATATTCAGACCATTTTCCTGTGTATGCTTTTTTAAAGAAAGAAGATTAACTACTTTTTTCCTTGCTGGCTAAATGCATTTCTTAGCTTTTCATCATTTAAAATATACTTTTTATACTTTCCGTCTTTATATCTATGGTATATAAAACTAGGCATAAAAATAAAAGCTAAATACAAAACACCTAAGCCCATAACCAATTGGGCTTTTTTGTGATCTGTTTGTATTAAATAACCGCCAACAAGCATCCAAACACAAAAGACTACAAACATTATTTTTAAAAGTAATTTCATGCCACAAATCTACAAAAAAGTAATTTTCTCTTTCTTATAATTTTTATATATCAAAATTAATTTTCTGTATTTTTGATTGATTTCTACTAAACACAACACCATGAAACCTAAAATAGTAATTGCTCACAGGGGTGCTTCTGGTTATTTACCAGAACATACATTAGCTGCAAAAGCAATGGCACATGCCATGAATCCTGATTTTATAGAACAAGATTTAGTACTAAGCAAAGACAACATACCTATTGTTATTCATGATATTTATTTAGATGATGTAACCGATGTTTCTCTAAAATTTCCTGATAAAAAAAGACCTGATGGTCGGTTTTATGTAATCGATTTTACTTTTAATGAATTAAAAACACTGCAAGTATCAGAACGTTTTAATCCAAAAACAGGAGTACAAGTTTATAAAAATCGTTTTCCTAAAGGTGTAGGTAACTTTACACTTCATTCTTTAGAAGAAGAGATTGTATTAATACAAGGATTAAATAAAAGCACAGGTAAAAACATTGGTATATATCCTGAAATTAAAGAACCTAATTTTCATAAAAAAGAAGGTAAAAACTTAACAGAAATTGTTTTAAAAACGTTGTATCAATTTGGGTACAAAACCAAAGAAGACAATTGTATTTTACAATGTTTTGATGCCAAAGAATTAGAACGGATTCGTGTTGAGTTAAAATGTGAATTATTTTTGGTACAGCTTATAGAATTTGAAGAAGAAACTAAACAGCTTAACCATTTTTCTAGTTACGCAAACGGAATTGGTCCTTGGTACAAACAACTACTAGATAAAAAGGTTAATGGTAAGTTTACTTTTACTTCTTTAGTTACAGATGCGCATAAATTGGGTTTAAAAGTACATCCGTACACTTTTAGAGCAGATGATTTAAATGAATTTTCTACCTTTGAAGAAATGATGCAAACACTTATTGTAGATGCAAATATAGATGGCGCTTTTACAGATTTTCCTGACAAAGTTGTTACCTTTTTAAACAAATAACATACAATGACTCCAAAAACATACGCTTTAAAACATTATAACAATACTATAAGAATTTTAAATGGTGATGATAGTATTTACACTTCTGAGTGGTTTATGGATTTTGGTAAAATGGGTTCAGAAATATTTAATGTTGATGAAAATCTGTTGTATAAAATTACCCAGAAGTTTAAGTTTTGGAAATGGAAAATGGAATTTACCATTAAAAACAGTAAAGGAGATACTAATTATTTAATTTCTGAAAACAACAGAAAAACTATTTATGGAGCTTTACTAGACAATATTAATTATACCATAAAAATTCAATACAAAAGAAGAACTTCTGTTTATAAAAATGATGTTAAAATAGCTGAATTTGACGCTTCTTTTACAGATAAAAATCATCTAGAAACAATTAAGTTAATCTTGTTAGATGAAAAAGATTTAGAAACTGTTTTTCTACTATTTAGTTGTATTAAAATAGGAGAAACAGAACAAAGCGGAAAAGCA
>CALHCK010000217.1 GCA_937936695.1 uncultured Polaribacter sp. | reverse complement strand
CCGTATTTGTTTGCTAATTCTAAAAGTTGTGCTCTTTCCACTTGTTTGTATTTTATATCAGACACCAAAAGTAAGTAAAATGTTGTCTTTAAAATGTTTTGTTTAAAAATATAACATATTGTTTTTTTATGTTTTTTTTATACTGATTTTTTAAATTGTTTTCCTAAAAAATTATGTTGATAAAAATTTTGTGATTATATTTATACTTAGATGCTTTAATGGTACTTTAGCAATGCTTTAAACCTAGTAACAGTAATATTTATCATGAGTAAAGAAACAAAATACACAGAAGATAATATTAGGTCTTTAGACTGGAAAGAGCATATTAGAATGCGTCCAGGAATGTACATTGGTAAACTGGGTGATGGCTCTTCTGCAGACGACGGAATTTACATTTTAGTAAAAGAAGTTTTAGACAACTCTATTGATGAGTATGTAATGGGGGCGGGTAAAACCATAGAAATATCTATACAAGGTAGTAAAGTTACCGTTAGAGATTATGGTAGAGGTATTCCTTTAGGTAAAGTAGTAGACGTAGTTTCTAAGATGAATACCGGTGGTAAGTACGATTCTAAGGCATTTAAAAAATCTGTAGGTTTAAACGGTGTTGGTACCAAAGCTGTAAATGCACTATCTTCTTTTTTTAGAGTAGAGTCTTCTAGACAAGGTCAGTCTGCCTCTGCAGAGTTTAGTAAAGGTAATTTAGAAAATCAAGAATTTTTAGAAGAAAGCTCTCGTAGAAAAGGAACCAAAGTTTCTTTTGTGCCAGATGAAACGATTTTTAAAAACTACAAATTTAGAAATGAGTATGTAGCTAAAATGCTAAAAAACTACGTGTATTTAAACCCAGGTTTAACTATAGTTTTTAATGGCGAAAAATTCTTTTCTGAAAATGGATTAAAAGATTTATTAGAAGATAATAATAACAAAGAGGATATGTTGTACCCTATAATTCATTTAAAGGGAGACGATATTGAGGTTGCTATAACGCACAGTAAAACACAATACTCAGAAGAATACCATTCTTTTGTAAACGGGCAACATACTACACAAGGTGGTACACACCAATCTGCGTTTAGAGAAGCTATTGTTAAAACAATTAGAGATTTTTTTGGTAAAAATTTTGAAGCTTCTGATGTTAGAAAATCTATTATTTCTGCCATTGCAATAAAGGTGATGGAACCTGTTTTTGAGAGTCAGACCAAAACAAAACTAGGGTCTACAGAAATGGGAGGAGAGCTGCCAACTGTAAGAACGTATATTAATGATTTTTTAAAAACCAAGTTAGATAATTTTTTACATAGAAATACAGAGGTAGCAGATGTACTGCACAGAAAAATTATTCAGGCAGAAAAAGAACGTAAAGAACTTTCTGGTATTAGAAAGTTAGCAAAAGATAGAGCAAAAAAGGCAAGTTTACATAACAAAAAATTACGCGATTGTAGAATTCATTTAGGAGATGTTAAAAAAGAAAACTATTTAGAAACTACCTTGTTTATTACCGAGGGAGATTCTGCATCTGGTTCTATTACAAAATCTAGAAACGTAAATACGCAAGCGGTTTTTAGCTTAAAAGGAAAACCATTAAATTCTTATGGATTAAGTAAGAAAATTGTGTATGAAAACGAAGAGTTTAACCTTTTACAAGCTGCTTTAAATATAGAAGACGGTTTAGAGGATTTAAGATATAATAATATTGTAATTGCTACCGATGCCGATGTAGACGGTATGCATATTAGATTGTTATTAATTACTTTTTTCTTACAATTTTTTCCGGAGTTAATTAAAGAAGGGCACTTGTATATTTTAGAAACTCCGCTGTTTAGAGTACGTAATAAAAAACAAACGTTTTATTGTTATTCTGATGATGAAAAACGTGAAGCTATAGAAAAGTTAAGAGGTAAACCAGAGATTACTCGATTTAAAGGTTTGGGAGAAATTTCTCCGAATGAATTTGTGCATTTTATTGGTGATGATATTCGTTTAGACCCTGTAATGTTAGACAAAGAAATGTCTACAGAACAAATGTTACAGTTTTACATGGGTAAAAACACACCTGATAGACAGAAATTTATTATTGATAACTTAAAAGTGGAGTTAGATTATGTTGATGAGGAGTAAAATTCTTTCTAAAGAATAGAATTTTAGCAGATTTATTTTCAGTATTACAAGTTACCGCTTTAAATATAGTATATGCCTCAAAGGTTTTTAAAATCTGTGAGGTATAAAAAAAATATATTAGAGGTTGGTAGTGTAACTTCTTATTTAAGATGAATTACTAATAAAAGAAGTACATAAAAAATAAAGAAATATAATAAGTAGTAATAATAGTTAGCAAATATACTTGCGTTAGGGATTGAAGTGGCATCCTTTTTTGAGGTACGAAAAAAAGATACAACGTAAAGCCCGACCTTTAGGGAACGCACAAATTATAAATATTAAGAGAGTAGTAGAACAAACGTTTTTTAAATGGGGGAAGAAATAAACGAAAACGAACATGAAGAAGAGTTAGAGAATCTTCAGGATGAGAATGCAGAAACCATTACCAAGGTTACAGGAATGTACAAGGAGTGGTTTTTAGATTATGCTAGTTATGTAATTTTAGAAAGAGCAGTACCTTCTTTAGAGGATGGTTTAAAACCTGTGCAGCGTAGAATAATGCATTCTATGAAAGATTTAGACGATGGACGTTACAATAAAGTAGCAAATATTGTTGGACATACCATGCAATATCACCCGCACGGAGATGCTTCTATTGCTGATGCCATGGTGCAAATTGGGCAAAAAGAATTGCTGATTGATATGCAGGGTAACTGGGGTAATATATTAACCGGAGACCGTGCAGCGGCATCTAGATATATAGAGGCTAGATTATCTAAATTTGCGTTAGATGTTGTTTTTAATCCTAAGACTACTGAGTGGAAACTTTCTTATGATGGTAGAAGGAAAGAGCCGATAGATTTACCTGTAAAATTCCCATTATTACTGGCACAAGGTGCCGAAGGTATTGCTGTTGGATTGTCTACTAAAATACTTCCTCATAATTTTAACGAGTTAATTGATGCTTCTATTAAATATTTAAAAGGTAGAAGTTTTAAAATATTGCCTGATTTTTTAACGGGTGGAGTTGCTGATTTTTCTAATTATAATGATGGAAAAAGAGGTGGTAAGGTACGTGTACGTGCTAAAATTTCTCAACTAGACAAGAAAACGTTAGTAATTAATGAAATTCCGTTTTCTACAACTACATCGTCTTTAATAGATAGTATTTTAAAAGCCAATGAAAAAGGTAAAATACGCATTAAAAAGATTGAAGATAATACTGCTGCAGAGGTAGAAATTTTGGTGCATTTGCCTCCAAATGTATCGCCAGATAAATCTATAGACGCTTTGTATGCTTTTACAAGTTGCGAAACATCTATTTCTCCTTTATGCTGTACGATTCAAGATAATAAACCTGTTTTTTTAGGGGTTTCTGAATTGTTAAAACATTCTACAGATTTAACGGTAGCTTTGTTAAAAAGAGAGCTAGAAATTCAGTTAAACGAATTAGAAGAACAATGGCATTTTTCTTCTTTAGAACGTATTTTTATAGAAAATAGAATTTATAGAGATATTGAGGAAGAAGAAACTTGGGAAGGGGTTATAAAAGCTATTGATATTGGTTTAAAACCGCATATAACTCATTTAAAAAGAGCTGTTACCGAAGAGGATATTACGCGTTTAACTGAGATTAGAATTAAAAAAATATCGAAATTTGATATTGATAAAGCCAAACAGTTTATAGAAAGTTTGGAAGATAAAATAGCAGGAGTTAAGCATCATTTAGAAAACTTAATAGATTTTGCTATAAATTACTTTAAAGATTTAAAAACAAAATACGGAAAGGGTAAAGAGCGTAAGACTGAAATTAGAATTTTTGATGATATTGTAGCTACAAAAGTTGCAATGAAAAATGCAAAATTATACGTTAATAGGGAAGAAGGTTTTATTGGTACTTCTTTACGTAGAGATGAGTTTGTTGCTGATTGTTCTGATATTGATGATATAATTGTTTTTAGAAAAGATGGTAAAATGATGGTTACCAAAATAGGTTCTAAAACTTTTGTTGGTAAAGATATTTTACATGTTGCCGTGTTTAAAAAGAAAGATAAAAGGACGGTTTACAATTTTATGTATAGAGATGGTGCCAGAGGACCAAGTTACATGAAACGTTTTACGGTTACTGCGGTAACTAGAGATAAAGAATACGATTTAACAAACGGAAATAAAGGGTCTGTGGTGCATTATTTTAGTGCAAACCCTAATGGAGAAGCAGAAATAGTTACTGTTTACTTACGATCTGTGAGTAGTGTTAAAAAATTAAAATGGGATATAGATTTTGCAGACTTGTCTGTAAAGGGTAGAGGTGTAAGAGGTAATACAATTTCTAAATTCCCGATTAAGAAAGTAGAATTTAAATCGGAAGGAGTGTCTACTTTAAAGCCTAGAAAAATTTGGTTTGATGATACGGTACAGCGTTTAAACGTTGATGATAGAGGTGATTTGTTGGGCGAATTTAGAGCTGATGATAAATTACTAATTATTACACAAAGTGGAAAAGCTAAAGCTGTAAAACCTGATTTGGCAATGCATTTTGAGGATGACATGATTGTGCTTGAAAAATGGCAGCCTCAAAAACCGATATCTGCCATTTATTTTGATGGAGAAAAAGCACGTTATTATATTAAGCGTTTTTTAATAGAAACTACAGATAAAGAAGAGGTTTTTATTTCTGAGCATCCGAAATCTAAATTAGAAATTATTGCAACGGATTACAGACCTATGGTTGAGGTAGTGTTTTCTAAAAGGAGTTTAGAAAATGAAAAGATTAATTTAGAAGAATTTATTGCTGTAAAGGGTATTAAAGCTCAGGGTAACCAGTATACAGTTGAAAAAATAAAGCAAGTAAATTTATTAGAACCTTTGCATTTTGAAAATCCTGAAGAAGCGGATGTTATTGCTGCTGATGAAAATGAAGAGGTTGAAGATACTTTACCAATAGAAATTGAGATTACTGAAACTAACGTAAAGAAACCTGTTTTAGAAGAATTGTCTGCAGAAGAAAAAGCAAGAATTGCATTGCAAAAATCTATTGCAAAGAAAAAAGCAGAGGATGGTAAAAAAGATCAAACAAAGTTGTTTTAGGGGGATTTAAT
>CALHCK010000216.1 GCA_937936695.1 uncultured Polaribacter sp. | reverse complement strand
GTAGAAAATAGAAATTTAATGTTATCGCGTAAAAATTTAAACGAACCTAACAGCCAGTGGGTAACTATCGAGTTTCCTCATCAACACGTAGGTATAAGAGGTGAATTTGAAAAAGGAATTACACCTGCTAGAGGAGATTCTCATAATACTGCTGCAATTGGTGTTAGTACTATAGATGGTACTATTCATATGATATATGATATGCATTCATACAACAGAAGTTTATTGCCTACAAGCTTTTTTAACTATACTGTTTCAGAAAAAAACGTAGCATTTTTGCCAGATGAAGAATTTACAATAGATAAATTTTTACCAAAACAAAATAAACTAAATGATACGGAGAATTATGAAAGAATGACGTACCCATTTATAATGAGAGCACCTGATGGTAGTTTAATAGCACGTTATAGACAAGGTGGTTCTGGAGAAGGAGATATTTTATTTAGTCGTTATGATGGTAATAGTTGGAGTAATCATTGGACGTTTCACGATGGTACATTACCTGAACCGAATACACAAAGTTTATATGGAGGTGAACGTTTTATAAATGGTAAATTCTATGCAGGTTTTTCTATCCGTTATAATATATTTAGAGATTACTTTGCTAACAATGGGTTTTACTTTGCTACTACAGATGACGCTGTTCTTTCTCCTCAAAGTCAATGGTTTAATGCGAATAATCAACAGTTTTCATTACCTTTTCAAAACCCAGATTTAGAAGTTTCTCCAGGAATTTCTTTAAAAGTAGGAGAACCATCTGAAGATTATGGTACGAGTGATTTACCAAGAACTACTTTTGATCCTGCATGGACAGTTACAGAAAGTGGAGCAATACATTTTGTAACTCGTGTAGATGGTAGAAATGTGCATTACTATAGAGCTGCAGATGGTACTGAGTTTTCGAGTAACAATGCTGGTTTAATACCAAACCCACAAGTAAGAGGTAAAATGTTTAGTTACGAAGGACAAGTGTTTATGGTAGAACTTTTAGGGGGGCGAGTAAACGTAAAAACGACACCAGAAGGTAAAGATGCTTGGAAAATAGTTTATAGAGGAGAAGAATCAACTTTATACCAACATTTTAATGCTATTGTAGAGGATGATAAATTATACGTTTATCTTATGCAAAGAGGAACTAATGTAGTTGGAGAAGGAGATTCTAGACCTTTAAATTTTCAAGTACTTTCATTATCAGAAATAGACGATTCTAATCCAGCTATAATTAGAGTTCCTGATGTTATAGAGCCAAAAGAAGAGCCAGAAGAAATAGTTAGAGATATTGTAGTTTCTATAGAAGCTGAAGATTATGACAATGGTGGTGCAGGAGTATCTTATTTTGATAGGACAGCAGAAAATACTGGAGGATCTAGTTACAGAACAAGTGAGGGGGTAGATATTCAATCGAACTCAGAGGCGTCTAATGGTCATGTAGTAGCTGTTTTTGAAGGAACAGAGTGGTTAAAATATACTTTTCAAGTAGAGCAGGCAGGAGTGTATGATTTTATACTTACTGGAGCTAATAAGAATAGAGATGATTCTATTATGGATATTGAAATTAATGGTGTAGTAAATGAAAACGTACCAATTACAAGATCTTTTGACTGGAATGTAATGGAAGAAAGTATTATAGAAAACGTAAGTCTTAATGCAGGAACAAATACGGTAGTATTAACACAGCGCAGATCACAATCTAGTACAGTAGACAAAATTGAATTTGCATCTAAAACAGCTTTAAGTACAAATGATTTCAATACGCAAGGTATTGCCGTGTATCCAAATCCAAGTGAAGGAGTTTTTAATATTCAGTCAAACGGAGAGAATATTAAATATGCATTGATAAACCTACAAGGACAAATTTTAGAGAGAGGTGTTGTAAATCAAAATAAAATTGACTTATCAAGATTTAATTCAGGTGTTTACTTTTTAGAGTTAGTAATTGATACTAAGAAGTTAGTTAAAAAGATTATTATTAAATAATTTGAAATAGATATTAGTTTTTTCAATTTGAAATAATGTATAAACCAGATAAATTTTTATCTGGTTTTTTTATTGCTTCAAATTAGTTTAAAATATAGTCTTGTTAAAATTATCCTAAAAAAGACAGCGATTGAAAATTGTAAACTCATCTAAATAAATTTAGAATTGCTTAAAAAACTATAAATATAAATTTTGTTTATATAGGTTTTAAAAGGTGTCTGTTGATTAATTGATAAAAATAAATATAAGTTAAACCACAAAAACAGTGTTTTTGCTATAAAATTACACCCTTATAGTACAGGACAGCATTTGTGTTTAAAAACGATAGTTTTATAAACTTACACTTATTTTGTTGTGATATAAATCGTTTTTTGTAGATAATTGAAAATAAGTTTGTTAATTAATATGAAACGAAGTGAGTAAAGTTTTAAACATATTTTTTTTAGTAGGTGTTTTCTTTTTTTCTATGGCTCAAAACCCTATTGTATCAAACAAAGGCTTAAACGATCCTCATATTCATATTTTTAATGATACTGCCTATGTGTATGCTTCTCATGATAAATCTATAAAAAACAAAAAGTTTATTATGGAAGATTGGTGGGTTTGGTCTTCTCCAGATTTAGTCAATTGGACTAAAAGGAGTGTGCTAAATCCAAAAGAAACATATATTGGTAAAGAGTTTTCTAGATGTTGGGCTACAGATGTTGCTTACAGAAACGGAAAATATTATTGGTATTTTTCAGAAGGCAATCAACAAGCAGGAGTCATGGAAGGAAATACACCCACTGGACCATGGAAAGATGTATTAAAAAAACCTTTACTGACTTCTGATTTAACTCCAACTCATGAATATGACATGGCTGTTTTTGAAGACAACGGAGAGCATTATATTATTTTTGGAGTATGGGATTATTACATCGCAAAGCTAAATTACGACATGGTGAGTTTAGCTGAAAAACCAAAAAAAATAGAAATAAATAATCCACGAGGTCCTTATAATTTAGAGGGTAAGAATAAGGAAAAGCCTACAGATGATAAGCCTTTTGTTCATAAATACAACGGTAAATATTATTTATCTTGGGGTTGTTTTTATGCAACAGCTAATAATATTTATGGTCCCTATGATTACAAAGACGTGATTATAAATAAAGAGAGCTTTGCAAAAGGATATGATGCACCTACATGGCCAACAGGTTTTTTACAAGGAAGACACGGTTCCTTTTTTGAGTGGAATCATCAAACGTATTTTGCGTATTGCGATATCAGTCAGACAGGAAATAGATATTTTAGAGATACTTTTATTAGCTACGTACATTATAAAGAAAATGGTGAGATTGCAAAAATTAGAGTAGATGGTGTAGGTGTTGGGCAATACAATTTAAAAGATAGTAAGGTTATAGAAGCTGAAGATTATTTTAAAGCAGCTGGAGTTGTAAAAAAACAAATTAAAAATAATTTTGTTGTAGTAACAGATGCGCAAAAAAGTTTTTTAAATTATCCTAACATCAATCAAATAAAAAGTTATAAAAAAGTAATATTGGAGCTATTAGCACCTAAAGGAGGTCAATTTTCTATAGAAATACGATTAAATAGCCTAAAAGGTAAAAAAATAGCAGAAAAAATCTTTAATTTAAAAGAAGGACTTGTTAATTTTGAAAATTTAGAAATCGAATTAACATCAGCATTAAAAAATAAAGAAAATTTATACTTTTTAATAGAACAAAAAGAACAAACTCATTTACAAATAAATTCATTTTCATTTTCAAAATAATAAAAACAACAGTCAATATAATGAAGAAATTACTCGTTTTATCCTTAACTACATTAAGCCTTGTGTTCCATTCTTGCGGAGGAGGGGCTTCAAAATCAGATAGTGGTGCATCTAAAGATTACAAAGACGCATCTTTAACTATAGAAGAACGTGTAGATGCGTTATTACCTTTAATGTCTATAGAAGAAAAGGTTGCGCAAATGCGAATTTTTCACGCAAACATAGGAACAAAACCTGATGAGGATGGAAATTTAAAACTATCTAAAAGAGTTATTAAAAAACTAGAGTTGGGTATTGCAGGTATAAAAAATCCAGGAGAGCATATTGATCCTGTTGCTGCGGCTAAAATGAATAACGAGCTTCAAAAATATATTATAGAACATAATCGTTGGGGAATTCCGGCTTTATTTGTTACAGAATCTTATAATGGTGTAGATGCAGAAGGGTGTACAAAATTTGGACGTCCAATGACATCATCAGCGTCATTTAATCCAGAATTGGTTCAAAGACAATGGGATGTTGTAGGAAGAGAAGCGCGTTTAAGAGGTATGCACATGTGCCATTCACCAGAAGCAGATGTTGTTCGTGATCCTCGTTTTGGTCGTATGAGTGAAGCCTTTGGGGAAGATACTTATTTAGTAACTCAAATGGTTAAAAATGCTGTAATAGGTGTACAAGGTAATTATGAAGGTTTAGGTAAAGGAACACATATTGGTGCCGTAGCAAAACATTTTGCAGGATATGGACAGGTTTTAGGAGGTTCTAATTTTGCGGCTATCGAAATATCTGAAAGAACATTGATAGATGAAATTTATCCACCTTTTGAAGCAGCAATAAAAGAAGGAAGAACATTAGGTATAATGGCTTCTCACGGAGATCTTAATGGTGTTGCAAGTCATGGTAACAAAGCTCTTTTAACAGGAGTTTTAAGAGATCAATGGGGTTTTAATGGATATGTAGTGTCTGACTCTAATGATATTGCGCGTTTGTTTTACTTTATGAATGTAGCAGAGTCTCCTGAGGCTGCTGCACAAATGGGATTAGAAGCAGGTATAGATGTAGATTTATATGCAGAAGATTCTTACTCTTATTTACCTAAAATGGTAAAAGATAATCCAGAATTAGAAAAATTAATAGACAGATCTGTTAGACGCGTTTTACGTACTAAGTTTACTTTAGGGCTTTTTGATAATCCTTATATTAAATTAGAAGATGTTAAAAAAGGTGTGCGTGCAGCATCATCTTTAGAGTTAGCAAAGGAGTCTGATTTAGAGTCTATTATTTTGTTGAAAAACGAAAACAATGCATTGCCTTTAAATAAAAATAAATCAATTAAAGTAGCTCTTTTAGGACCTTTAGTAAAAGAAAATACAAAAGAAATGTTTGCTTCTGTTGCAGGAGATAAAGTTAAATTTATTGCAGAAAGAGGTTTTGCTTTAACTAATGAAAGAGGAGGAGCTCCAGAATTGTTAGATAGAGATCCAAAAGCAATTGCAAGTTTAGTAAACAAAGCAAAATCTGCTGATGTTTCTATTTTATTTTTAGGAGGAGATAAGTTTACCTCTAAAGAAGCATATTTTAGCAATAGTACTTTAGGAGACAGAGCAACAATTGACCCTGTAGGACCGCAAGACGAGTTAGTAGAAAAAATTAAAGCATTAGGTAAGCCTGTTATTGTTGTATTAAAACACAGAAGAACATTATCTATTAATGTTATATCTGAAAAAGCAGATGCTATTTTAGATACTTGGGATTTAAGTGAGTTTGGAGACGAGTCTACTGCAAAAATTGTATTCGGAGAAGTATCTCCTTCTGGTAAATCTCCAGTTACAATACCAAGATCTATTGGTCAATTACCTTACCATTATAGTATGAAAGAAATCAACTATAAAAAAGAATACTTATTTTTAGGTAAAGGTCCTTTATATCCTTTTGGTCATGGTTTAAGTTATACTACTTTTGAGTATTCAGATATCTCTATTTCTAATAAAGAAATTACTCCAAGTACAGAAATAGAAGTTAGTGTAACTGTAAAAAATACAGGAAATGTAAAAGCAAAAGAAGTTGTTCAGTTATATATTAAAGACGAAATTGGATCTGTAACAAGACCAGATAAAGAATTAAAAGGGTTTAATAAAATAGAACTAGATGCAGGAGAAAGTAAAAAGGTAACATTTAAGATTACTCCTAAAATGTTAGAGTTTACAGGAATTTCTATGGAAAAAGTATTAGAAGCAGGAGATTATACAGTTATGGTTGGTACTTCTTCTAAAGTTTATAAAGAAACTACATTTAAGTTAAAAAAGTAAAAAATAGAAGATGTTTAAAAAATCAATTTTAAGTTTAACAGTACTATTAACTTTATTTAATTGTACTGCACCTCAAAAAACGATTGCTCAAAAGAATTTAAAGTCAGATGTAATTAAAAAGTCTATGATAAAGGCTTTAGAGTGGCAAGAGGTACACCCTATTATAGCAATTGCACCAACAGATTGGACAAACGGAGCATATTACATGGGAGTTGCTAGAGCTCATAAAACTACCAAAAATATGATGTATATGGCTGCGTTAAAAAACCAAGCGTATAAAAACGATTGGGAAACATATACGCGTTTACATCATGCAGATGATGTTGCTATATCTTACAGTTACATTTATATTGGTATGAATGATAGAAGAAAAAACTTTGTAGATTTAGAGCCTACAAAAAAATTCTTAGATGCACATTTATATGAAGATGATGTTTGGAAATCTGGAAAAGATAAAAGTGCCTTTGGTAAAAATATTTTATGGTGGTGGTGCGATGCTTTATTTATGGCGCCTCCAATTATTAACCTGTATGCCAAACATACTAATCAACCAAAGTATTTAGATGATATGCATACTTTTTACAAGCAAACTTATGACCAACTTTATGATGAAGAAGAGAGTTTATTTGCGAGAGATATGCGTTATGTATGGAAAGGGAATAAGAAAGATAAGAAAGAAAATAACGGAAACAAGATTTTTTGGGCAAGAGGTAACGGTTGGGTTATTGGTGGTTTAGCACTTATTTTAGATGATATGCCGCAAGACTATAAACACCGTCCGTTTTACGAGAAATTATACAAAGAAATGGCTGCTAAAATTTTAAAAATTCAGCCAGAAGATGGATTATGGAGAACAAGTTTATTAGATCCTGATGCGTATAATCATGGAGAAGTAAGCGGAAGTGGTTTTTATACATTTGCATTAGCTTGGGGTATTAATAATGGATTGTTAGATAAAAAACATACACCAGCAGTTAAAAAAGCATGGCAAGCATTGGCTAAATGTCAACACGAAGACGGTAGAGTAGGATGGGTTCAAAATATTGGAGCTTCACCAGAACCAGCTTCTTATGATAGCTGGCAAAACTACGGTACAGGAGCTTTTTTATTAGCAGGAAGTGAAATACTAAAATTAATTAAGTAATACATAATATGCATTAGCATTTAAAATATTTCGTAGTTGTAGACTGTATCGTCTGCGACTACGATTTTTTTTGCTTACAACTTTCGTCAAACATACTATAATGAGGTACTAAATTTTAGACTTGTTATTTTATAAATAGATTAAACTAACTACAAACTGAATATTAAAAATGATAAAGAAAATTTTAATAATAACATTTTTAAGTATTGTAAGTTTTTATCATGCGCAACAGGTAAGGCATATAGAAACAATTAACGATTCTTGGGATTTTTATAAAGGAAGTTTGCCAAATCCGTCGGCTAAAATAATTGATGGATTTTGGGAGAAAGTAACTATTCCGCATTCTTGGAATACAGAAGACATTTTAGATGATACCGATGGGTATTATAGAGGAGATGGTTGGTATAAAAAAACACTTCAAATTCCTCAGATTTATAAAAAGCAGCAAGTTTTTTTATTGTTTGAAGCAGCAAACCAAGTAACATCATTGTATGTTAATGGCAAAGCTATTGGAGAAGATCATATTGGAGGATACACAAGTTTTTCTAGAGATATTACAAAGGCATTAAAAACAGGAAATAATACCATTGCTATAAAAGTAAACAATGCTCATAATGATGAAATTGTTCCGCAAGCAGCAGACTTTTCTTTTTATGGAGGAATTTATAGAGATATTCAGTTAATAATTACGAAACCCGTTCATTTTGAAGTTGCTAATGTAGGAGCAAACGGAATTTTTATAAGAACTCCAGAGGTATCTAAAAAGTTAGCAAAAATAACAGTTCAATCTAAAATAGTCGCTTCCAAAAAAGGAGGTTTTTTTGTAAGACAAACACTGTATAATGCAAATAACAGTATTGTAAAGCAAGTAAAAAATAAAATATCTTCTAATGAAGATATAATGAGTGAACTTGTTGTTGAAAATCCTAATTTATGGTCTCCAAAAAATCCATATTTGTATAAATTAGTATCAGAAATTGTAGATAAGTACGGTGCTGTTTTAGATCGAGTAGAGAATCCTGTTGGTTTAAGATGGTTTCATTTTGATGCAAAAAAAGGTTTTTTTATCAACGGAGAATATACCAAGTTAATTGGTACAAATAGGCATCAAGATTTTTACAGAAAAGCTAATGCAGTTAGTGATGAGATTCATAGAAATGACATGAGACTTTTAAAAGATATGGGAATCAATTTTTTAAGAATTGCTCATTACCCTCAAGATCCTGCAATTTTAGAAATGTGTAATAAATACGGTATTATAACTACGTTAGAAATTCCGTTTGTAAATAAGGCAGCAGCTAATAAGCAAGGGTTAGAGAATACGGTTAATATGTTAAAAGAGGCTATTCGTTTTAACTATAACCATCCTTCTATTATTGCATGGAATTTAGGGAACGAAACTACCATGAAAGCGCCAGATAAATTAGGGAAGTCATATACAAAACACTTTGTAAATACACACAAGGTTTTAGCAAATACAATTAAAGAAGAAGATGCTACAAGGTATACTTACTCAGTATTTTTTAGAGAGCCTGCTTACCAAGATAAATTAGGAATTCGTAACACGCAATTGGTAGGTTATAATAAGTATTACGGATGGTACATTCAGGAGTTAGAAGATATTGGTAAAAACTTAAAAAGTTTGGTAGAGCGTACTTTAAAAATAGATCCAGATAAACCACTTATTTTAAGTGAATATGGTGGAGGTGCAGATCCTAGAATTAGGTCTTACAAGCCATCTAGATTCGATTTTAGTGTTGAGTATCAGTTTTTACTTCATAAAGCGTATTTAGAAACTATTTTAAAAACACCAGAAATAGTGGGTGCTAATGTTTGGAATTTTGCAGACTTTCAGGTAGAACACAGAAAAGATGCAGTGCCTCATATTAATAATAAAGGTTTAGTATCTATAGATAGAAAGAAAAAAGATGCTTATTATTTATACAAGGCTATTTTTAATAAAACTCCTTTTGTTGCTATTACTTCTAAAGCATGGACAAAAAGAGCTGGTATTGCAGATGGTGTAGATGGTTTAGTTGCAACGCAACCTTTTACAGTTGTAGGAAACTCTAAAAGTGTAGAATTAATTGTTAACGGAGAGTCATTAGGAAAAAAAGATTTCAATTTTTCTGTGGCTAATTTTTCAGTGCCATTAAAATCAGGAGTTAATATTATAGAGGCAATATCAGAGCAAAACGGAAAAATAATAAAAGATTTTGCAGCTATAGATTTTACGCTTCAGCCTAAAAAATTAAAAAGTACTACCAATATATTTAAAGAAATAGCAATTAACGTTGGTGCTATGTGCTATTTTATAGAAAGCCATAATGTAGATTATTTATGGATGCCGGATCAGGTATATTCAAAAGGAGGTTTTGGACATATAGGAGGCGAAATTTTAAGACATCCAAGAAGAAAAACAATTGGTTCTGATGTAAGTGTAAAAGGTACAGAAAATGATCCTGTATATCAAACACAATTAATAGGTGTAGAACAGTTTAAATTTGATGTACCAGAAGGAACTTATGAGTTGTCTTTATTATTAGCAGAATTAAAAACAAAAGATGAAAATATTATGAATGTGCTTGTTAATGGAAAGCAAGTATGGGGTAATATAAATTTAAAAAAGGAATACGGAAACAATAGAGGGGTAGAAAAACGTTTTTTAATTACAACAAACAAAGAGCAAGGAATTACAATTGATTTTAAAGCTGTAAAAGGAAAAACTAGATTAAGTGGAGTAAAGCTTAGAAAGGTAAATTAAGTACATTATAATTATTTTAAAAGCGCTTTGTAAAACTTACAGGGCGTTTTTTTTATGATGAAAGTATGGTGATAGTTAAAATAGCATATAAGTTTAAAAAATTAACATATATTTAGCAATATAAAGCATTAATTTTAGGCAATTACAAAGCTTATAGATAGCAATTTAAATATAGGGAATGATACAAAAATTACTTTCAGTAGTGTTATTGGTTGTTTTAACAACTTCTACAAAAGCACAATTGTTTTACCAAGATTTTGAAAGCGCCAATTCGGTAACAGATTATATAAACAACATTCCAAATACTAATAGAGAATTTAATGGTATTTCTACCTCAAGAAATAATTTAGCTACAACAATTAATAACGGAACGTTACAATTTACAAGAACAGGCAGAGCCTCTATATTTGCGTTTAGGAATTTTAATTTTAATACAAACCCAAATTTTGTTCAACTAAAGTTCGATTTTGAAATGTCTAACTTTCAAACAGGAACACAAGAACCTATATTTAGTATTTTTTTAGGTAATAATTTTTCTAGTGCTTCATTTGGTAGTAACTCTACTTTTGCAAGCAGATTTGGAATTCAGAGTACTGGGTCTGGTAGTAATTTTAAAATTTCTACCATTGACAATATTGGAGGAGCACCTAGTTTTGGAGATTTTTCAGGAAAGCAAAGTATCACGTTTGTGGTAAATAACTCAGGGGTTAGTAAATCTTATATGGCGCCTAACGGAAATACAAATATTATTGATAGTGGTAAAATGGATGTTTGGGTAGGTACTTTTTTAGGTATTAATGGCTTTTCGTTAAAAAATACCATCTCTCCAATTGCAGATATTTCAGGGTTTAAAATACAAGCTACATCAGCATCTGGTCAAGGTGTTTTTAGCTTTGATAATATAGAATTAAAAGATTTAAATACTGATAGTTCTAACCTGCCAACTGTAGATTTAATAAATACACCAGAAGCTTACTTAACAAGAAAACACCCTAGAATTTGGACATCGTATACAGAAAGACAAAAAATTGTCGATAATATTCGTCAGCATCCTTGGGCGTTATCATTATTTAATCAATTAGTATCTAGACAACAAAATGTAGCTAAAATCACTCATAAAAATAACCCTTCTGCATTATTATCTACAATACCACAGATTCCTGGAGACAGATTAATACATAGAGAAATTTTAAACGATGCAGTAGAATCGGGTATTTTATATTTTTTAACTGATGATGAAGATTATGCGCAACGTGCTGCAGATGTTTTTCATCAATATGCAAAAATAATAAGTCCTTTAAATGCAAATACATTTGAGTTTTATACTCCAAATTTTAATCATTTAATACAAACAAGAGAACTTTTTCCTAGAGTTGCTATGATTTATGATTTCATACAACCTTTTTTAAAAAAGAATACTACTACTACTGTGTATGATGTTTCTACAAATTCTAAAGTTGATTTTAGTTTTAACAATGCACAAGCTACTTTTGAGGTGTTGGCAAATAATGTAATAGAAGAAGGAGCCAACAACTCTAATCATCCTGTATTAGAACTTCCTGGAGGATTGTATAATGTATTGTGTATGGAAGATGATGAGGTAAGAGCAACTTTTTTTGATAAATTATTAAACGGAGTTGCAAGAAGTTCTCAACCTGGTATTAATTGGATGTTGAGTCATTTTAGTCCAGTAGAGCGTTTGTGGCCAGAATCTGCTGGTTATGGTAAGTTTACCCATGCAATCTTTTTACAATCGTTAAATATTGTAGATGCTTATAGACCAGATCTTAATTTAATTGATAATAATAAAGATATTATAGAAAGCATTTTTACTTACGAAAATATATTATACCCAAACGGAGCTACTATGGCTTATGGAGATATTGGTAGAAACTTTACAGATCATGCACATATATACAGAGGAGTTTTAAAAATAGCAGATAGAAAAGGATATACTGATATAAAAGAAAGAGCAATTAGTACGCTTCAAAAAATTTATGCAGCAGAAGGAGGTTATAACCCTGTTATAGAAAATCAACGTTTAGAATGGAACAATCCTTTGCAATTATTGTGGGGAGTAAATGTAGATGAATCTGTAAATAGTACAGGAGAAACTTTACATGCAACAAATAAAATTTCTCATGCAGGTGTGGTAATGCAACGTAATTATTCTGGAGTAAACGATGAGCAAAATGGGTTAATGTATTATACCCATGGAGGTACTTATGTACACACTCATGCAGGAGGGATAGATATGGAATTATATGGTTCAGGGTATGTAATTGGTCCTGATTATGGTGCAGATGCATTTGGTTCAGATATTCATGAGCAATATGCAGTTTCTTATGCGGCACATAATACAGTTATCACAAATGGTACTTCAGGCAGGGGGCCTAAACTTAACGGAAATAGTACTTGGCAAAATATTACAGACCCTATTGTTTTACAAGGAAGAGAACCAAAAGAAAAAATAGCACCAATTGCAGACAATTTTAGATTTACAACGCAATTTTTAGATGATCATATTAATAATGTAAATCAACAAAGAACAAACGGAATTATTAGAACAAGTGCAACAACTGGTTATTATATAGATATTTTTAGATCTGTGTCTAACGGTGTAAATAATTTTCATGATTATTTATTTCATGGATTAGGAGATGTATTACAAGTTAAGGAGGGTGTTACTTCTTTGCCTTTAGCAGATACCCCTGAGCGTTATAAAAATGATGTAGGTGATACAAGAAAACAACCAGGTTGGAGGTGGTTTTCAGAAGCAAAAACATCAAACTTAACAAACGCAGCAGTACAAGCAAGGTTTGATATTCAGTTTGATAACAAATATTTACATGTAAATGTACCAGGAGGTGTTGCAAAAGAATATTCTACAGCATTATCTCCTCCTACAAAACAAGTTAGAAATGGTTATGATAAAAAAGATACACAAGTATTTGTAATGCGTAAATATGGAGAAGCTTGGGATGAACCATTTGTGGCGGTTTATGAACCTTCTTCTAGTGAAGAAAGTACAATAAAAACAACAAGTTACATTTATGACAATGAAAAAGTGGTAGGATTAAAAGTTGTTTCTGAAGTTAACGGGCAACAAATGGTAGATTATATTTTAGCGAATGATACAGAAAGAACGATAAATTTAACAGACGTAGCTATTAGTTTTACAGGTAGTTTTGCAATTGTTAGAAGTATAGTAAAAAATAATAAAACAGAGGTTTCTTTATATTTAGGGCAGGGAACAGAGTTATCTTTTTTAGATGTAACAATTACAGGAGATAGTGATGGAAAAGCTTACCGAGAATATACATTAGATTTTGAAGTATTGTCTACACAAGATCAACAAAAAAAAACTAAAAAGCGTATTTACGGATACCCAAATCCATCTAACGGTTTTTTTAATATTAACAATATACCCAAAACTGTTAAAAATTTACAAGTGGCTATTTACAATGTTGAGGGAAAGTTAGTAGCAACAAAAAAATACTTTGATTTAAATGAGTTGTTAACTATTGATATAAGTGATGAAAAAAAAGGTGTGTATTTTGTTAAATTACATTTAGAAGAGCCTATTTATGTTAAATTGATAAAGCGTTAATTTATTCTTAAAGTTTAATTCTTTTATAAAAAAAACATGGTGCTACAGGGTGGCTTTTCATTCAAAAAAAATAATTTTTGATGTTTCTTTTTAATTGATAATTATTCGGTTTGTCATCCAAGTTTTATTTAGTAGAAATAAGAAGAAAGATTGTGTATTAAATTGCAGTATAAACTCAGAGGTAGTTTAATAATTGCTTATCATTAAGATAGAAATAAAATTTTTTTTAAAGAAGATTCAATAAGAAAAGTCAAACAATAAAAGATAAAATGTATAAACTTACTCGTAATAAATCAGCACTCTTTGTATTAACAATACTATTCTTGGTTTCGTGTTCTTCTATTAAAAATAGTATGTTGCCGCACGATTTAGCAGTAAGCGAACAATTTAAAAATCCGATAGGTTTTTATGATGCTACACCTACTTTTTCTTGGAAACTGCCACAAAATCAAAATATAAAAAAGCAAACAGCTTATACTATTGTAGTTGCTTCTAAACCTGAATTATTACCTAACAATGCTGATTTGTGGGAAAGTGGAAAAGTAGAAAGTGATCAAACTTTATTTGTAAAATATAAAGGAAAAAAACTTATTTCTAGACAAAAAGTATATTGGCAATTAAAGTTTTGGGATCAAGATAAAAAGCCTTCTGTGTGGAGTGAAGTGGCTAATTTTGAGTTAGGCTTGCTTAATAATTCTGACTGGAAAGCTAAATGGATTAGTCTATCAAAATTAGATAAAGCAAAATCGCCTAAGACAAATAAAAAAACAAATAAAGTTCAGTATTTACGAAAGAGTTTTACTGTTGATTCTAAAATTAAATCTGCTAGATTGTATATTACAGCAAAGGGACTTTTTGAAGCTGAAATAAATGGTAAAAAAGTTGGTGATGATGTAATGACACCAGGTTGGACACCTTACAATAAGCGTCTTGAAACTTTAACGTATGATGTAACAAACCATTTGCTAAATGGTGGTAATGCTATAGGAATTTCTTTGGCTGAAGGTTGGTATGCAGGTAGATTAATGCTTAGAGGATACCCAAAAGTTTCTCCTAAAGTAATGTGTCAGTTAGAAGTAAAATATGCTAATGGGAATACCCAGACTTTTGTAACTGATGATAGCTGGAAAGCTACTCAAAGTGGTCCTATTGTTTACGCTGGAATTTACGATGGCGAACAATATGACGCTCGAAAAGAACAAAAAAATTGGTCTACAAAAACATTTGATGCTGCAGGTTGGCAAAAGGTTGTTGTAGAAGATATAGATCCGGAAATTAGTTTATCACCTAAGCGACATAATACAGTTAAATCTGTGGAAGAGTTGGTGCCAGTTGCTATTACCGAGATTGACAAAGGTGTTGTAATTTTTGATATGGGTCAAAATATGGTAGGGGTACCGCGTATTAAAGTGCCTATGCATAAAAATGGAACTTTAAAAATACGTTTTGCAGAAATGCTTCAACAAGACGGTCGTATGTATACTAAAAATTACAGAGGTGCAGTTTCAACAGATTATTATATTGCTAAAGAAAACGGACAAATTGAGTATCAACCAACATTTACATTTCATGGTTTTAGATATGTAGAGTTAAGTGGTTTTGATACAGATGTTACACCAGATAAATCTTGGGTAACAGGTATTGTTCAACATTCTGATTATAATTTAAATGTTGAATTTACATCATCGCACGACAAATTAAATCAACTACAAAATAATATTATTTGGGGTGTAAGAGGTAATACATTAGATATTCCAACGGATTGTCCGCAACGAGATGAACGAGCAGGTTGGACAGGTGATGCACAGGTAATTGCGCCTACCTCGTTTTTTTTAGGTGATGTGCATTCCTTTTGGATGAGTTGGTTGCAAAGTGTAAGAGATGATCAAGATGAAGATGGTGCAGTTCCTGTAATGGTGCCTTCTTTAGGCGGTAAGCTTAGAGCTAGTGCGGGTTGGAGTGATGCAATCACTATTATTCCTTGGGAAACTTATCAGCGTACAGGAGATATTGGAGTTTTAGAGGAAAATTATGCAAGTATGAAAAAATGGGTAGGGTTTTATCAAGCAAAAGCTCAAAACCATATAGTTAAAATGTTTACTCATGGAGATTGGTTGCAACCTTATTCAACACACAAAAAAGATGAGCGATTTGGTGTAACGTCAAATAAATTAATTATCACTGCTCATTATGCACACTCTGTTAATTTAACTGCTAAAGCTGCAAAAGTGTTAGGTTTTAAATCTGAAGCTAAAGAATATGAGCTTTTGTTTAATGCTATTCGCAATGTATTTCAAGATATTTTTTTCGATAATCAAGGTCGCATTATTGAAGGCCCTGAAACTCAAACGGCTTATTTGTTAGCTTTAGCATTCGATTTATTAGATGAAGAATTAGAACAGAAAGCAATACCACATTTATTAAAGCAAATACAACTAACAGGTAATCATTTACGTACTGGTTTTTTAGGTACCCCTTTATTGCCTTTAGTACTTGACAAAATAGGAGAGACTGATTTGATGTATGAAATCTTATTTAAAGAAACGTACCCATCTTGGTTTTATTCCATAAATCAGGGGGCAACCACAATGTGGGAACGCTGGAACAGTTACACGCGCAAAGATGGTTTTAATAAGGGAGGTATGAATTCTTTCAACCACTATGCTTACGGAGCTATTGGACGTTGGATGTACGAACGTATTGCGGGTGTTAAATCTGTTAAAGA
Organism: uncultured Polaribacter sp.; assembly: GCA_937936695.1. GTDB lineage: Bacteria > Bacteroidota > Bacteroidia > Flavobacteriales > Flavobacteriaceae > Polaribacter. The sequence continues at coordinate 1,262 of CALHCK010000216.1, read as the reverse complement.
AGGTTACAAAGAAATAGAAATTGCTCCTATTCCAGGTGGCCCTTTAACATCAGCAGCTGCTACTTATAATTCACTTTACGGTAAAGTAAGTTCAAGTTGGAAAATAGTTGATAAAGAATTTAATCTAGATATAGTAGTACCGCCAAATACTACGGCTAAAGTTGTTGTGCCAGGAAATACCAAAGAAACTATTAAAGTAAATGGAGTAGAATTTGAGGGGGATTCTAATATGAAATTACTTAGCAAAACAAATAAAGCTTTTGTTTTTAAGGTAGGCTCAGGAGTGTATTCGTTTAAAACTAAATATTAAATACACGTAATTGTAAAATTTTAATATTCAATATTATTAAAAAAAAGAGATATTTATATGAAATGCATCAAGCGTTAATTTATTCTTAAATTTCTTAATTTTTTTAAGAAAAACATGGTGCTACAGGGTAGCTTTTTATAAAAAAAAAGTAATTTTTGGAGTTTATCTTTTATATAATGGAAACTACAAATTGGATATTGCAACTTCTCGGACGTTTACACCCTTTGTTGGTTCATTTTCCTGTAGGGTTACTTGTTGTTGCTTTTTTCTTAGAATTATATACTTTAAAGAAGAAAAGTACAGGATTACGAGAAGGAATTACTTGGATGGTCTATATCGGAGCAATTTCGGCTAGTTTGTCAGCTCTTTTTGGATGGTTTTTAAAAACACAAGACGAGTATTCTGGAGATTTGGTTGATAATCATCAGTATACCGGAATAGCTACCGCAGTTTTAGCAATTATTACAGCATTACTTTTAAAAAATAGCTTAAGAAAAGCTGTTGTAAACTTAATTGCCTACCGTTTTATGTTAGGTGTAACTTTTGTTTTATTAAGTATTGCAGGTCATTTAGGAGCTAATTTAACCCATGGAGAAGATTACTTAACAGAAATATTACCAGGAAAAAAAGAAGTATACAGTAATAAAGAATCAGGGGCTTTATTATCTGAACTAAAAGGAGTTTCTGAGCTTTCAGATTTACAAAAGGATAAATTAAGTTTAGAAGTAAGAGGACTTTTTGCGCATAAATGTTATCAATGTCATAGTGAAAATAAGCAAAAAGGAAATCTTATTTTAGATAGCAAAGAAGGTGTTTTTAAAGGAGGTAAAACAGGTTTAGCTGTTGTACCAGGAAACCCTGAAGAAAGTGAAATTTACAAGCGAATAATTCTGCCAGCTAATAATAAAAAAGTAATGCCAACCAAAGGAAAATTACTCACAGCTGATGAGGT